>DAOQGS010000436.1:0-3539 GCA_035338675.1 Cellvibrionaceae bacterium | reverse complement strand
TAATAGCTCGCTATTTATCTAACACTTAAGCCAGCGGGCTGCCTGGGCGCTAGCAATTTCTCGTCAATAATTTATTGCTACACCCACTGGCAAACCATTTAATGGGATAGGTGAGGAAGCCCGTGGGCGCTAAGATTTTTTAAGTTTTCCAGCGCAGCCAAAAATTCTTGCATACACTTTTTATATCGCTCTGCAGTTAAAACCCGAATTTTGCAGTGCATTAAAACAATTTCGCAGCGCTTAGCGGCGTCCACATTTAACCTTGGCCTGAGGTATTTATGAGCCAAACGTCAACAGACGGATTAGGTGAATTTTCCGAGCAGTTGTATTCCTTTGAGCAAGTCAGCAGCGCCATAGCAGCCCTGGCGCAGGATATTAATAGCCGCCTTCCCGGCTGCGAGCCCCTTTTGGTGCTGTGCCTATTAAATGGCGGCTTGGTATTTACCGGGCAATTATTGCCTCATTTAAAAAGACCGGTGGAGCTCAGCTACGTGCACGCTACCCGCTACCACAATAATGTGGCCGGTGCCGAGCTGCGCTGGATTTCGCCCCAGCATGCCGACATTCAAGGCAAAACCATTCTGCTGTGCGACGATATTTTTGATGAGGGCAAAACCCTGCATGCGGTGTATCAAGAACTTTTGCACCAAGGGGCGAGTTCTGTGCACTGCGCAGTGATGACCACTAAGGACCACCCACGCAAACCCGCCAATTTTCGCCCCGAATTTAGCGCCTTATGGGTGCCCGATCGCTATGTATTTGGCATGGGGATGGATTATTCGGGGCTTTGGCGCAATGCGCCGGGCATTTATGCCGTACACGGCATGTAAATTATTCAGCCAATAAAAAAGGCGCCTAGGCGCCTTTTTTATTGGGTAATAACTATCAATTAACTGCCGCTTTTGGATGCGCGCTTGCGCTCGTTTTCCGTCAGTAATTTTTTGCGGATGCGAATGCTTTTGGGGGTTACTTCCACCAATTCATCATCTTCAATAAATTCCAACGCTTGCTCCAATGTATGGCGAATATGCGGCGTTAATACCAGAGCTTCGTCAGTACCCGCAGCGCGAATGTTGGTGAGCTGCTTGGCTTTAGTGGGGTTAACTACTAGGTCGTTATCGCGGCTGTGCAGGCCGACGATCTGCCCTTCGTAGACTTCTTCAGCGTGGCCTAAAAATAACCGGCCGCGCTCCTGCAGGGCAAACAACGCATAAGCCAGAGTTTTACCGCGCACCATACTCACCAATACACCGTTTTGGCGCTTGGCCATATTGCCGCCTTTTACCGGGCCATAATGATCAAAAATACTGGTCATGATGCCAGAGCCGGAGGTCATGGTTAAAAAGCTGCCGCGAAAACCGATTAAACCGCGCGAGGGAATAATAAATTCCAAACGCACACGGCCTTTGCCGTCGGGTACCATATTGGTTAATTCACCCCGGCGCAGGCCCAGCTCTTCCATCACGGAACCCTGGTGTTGCTCTTCCACGTCGATCACTACTTGTTCGTAGGGCTCGTGAATTTCGCCGTCCACTTCCCGAGTGACTACCTCAGGGCGGGATACGCCCAATTCAAAACCTTCCCGGCGCATGTTTTCAATTAATACCGATAGGTGTAATTCGCCGCGACCGGATACTTTAAATTTATCGGGGCTTTCACCTGGAGTTACCCGCAGGGCCACGTTATGGATTAACTCTTGTTCCAAGCGGTCTTTAATATTGCGAGAGGTAACGTATTTGCCTTCTAAACCGGCAAAAGGCGAGTCATTCACCTGGAACGTCATGCTCACGGTGGGCTCATCCACGGTGAGGGGCGGCAGAATTTCCACACAATCGGGATCACAAATGGTGTCGGAAATACCTAATTTATCGATACCGGTGATACAGACTATGTCCCCTGCGGAGGCCTCCTGGGTTTCGATGCGCTCCAGGCCGTGATAACCCATTACCTGCAATACTTTGGCCTTGCGTTTGTTGCCGTGTAAGTCCGCCACTACAACCTGTTTGTTGGGGCCGATTTTGCCGCGGGTGATACGGCCAATGCCGATAATGCCCACGTAGGAGTTGTAATCCAGGGCGGAGATTTGCATTTGCAAAGGGCCGTCGATATCTACTTTCGGTGGTGGCACCTTATCCACGATCATCTGGAATAAAGGCGTCATATCGGAGGCGAGCTCATCCGGTGACAGACCGGCCACGCCATTTAAGGCGGAGGCGTAAATAATCGGGAAGTCCAACTGCTCGTCGGTGGCGCCAAGGCGGTCGAAGAGATCAAACACTTGATCCACCACCCAATCAGGGCGGGCGCCGGGGCGGTCTACTTTGTTGATTACTACTATGGGGTTTAAGCCCTGTTCAAAGGCTTTGGAGGTTACAAAGCGGGTTTGTGGCATAGGGCCGTCTACTGCGTCTACCAACAGGCACACACAATCCACCATGGACAGTACGCGCTCTACTTCGCCGCCGAAGTCGGCGTGGCCTGGGGTGTCTACTATGTTGATGCGGTAGCCGTTCCAGGTAATGGCGGTGTTTTTCGCCAGGATGGTAATGCCCCGCTCGCGCTCTTGGTCGTTGGAATCCATGATGCGCTCAGCGCCTTGGTCCTTGCGATCTAAGGTGCCAGACTGCGACAGCAGCTTATCAACAAGGGTGGTTTTGCCATGGTCTACGTGGGCAATAATGGCAATATTGCGCAATTTTTCTATCACAAATGGATCCTCAGGGAACAATCACAACAGCACGGGAGGCTGTGGTACTAAAAGAAGGGCGGCATTATAGACACTTAATATGACAGCAGATAGCAATACTGCGAATAATCCTTAATAGGCTGCACAGGAAGTGGCGGCGGCGTGTGAAATTAGCGGGCAGGCGACATGCTGTGCCACAAAAAGATGCGCCGGCAGGTCACACCAACAACTGCTTCAAGCGGGCGCGGTTTAAGGGTTTTTCAATAAATCCCTGCGCGTCGCAGTGCACAACGGCCTCTTGATGATCTTTTTCAGAATTGGCACTTAATATATAAACGGGGCTGGTGATATTGCGCTTGCGCAATTCTTCGGTGGCGGCAAAACCATTCATACCCGGCAAGTGTAAATCCATTAAAATTAAATCATAACGCTCACCGCGCTCGATTAATTCCAAACCTATTTCCGCAGTAAGCGCCTCATGCACCGTAATACCCGGCCGCTGGGAGAGCATTAATTGCCGCGCCAACATTTGATTGACCGGGTCATCATCCACCACCAATACACGATTTACCCTCAGCTCAAGCTTGGGTAAATATTTTTGCAGCAAGGTGGCAACCTGCCAGCGGTTAAACGGTTTTTCTAAAATATCGGCAAAGCCGATGCTTTCATATTCGGCCCGCTGGTGGGTCATTACATTGGCAGTAAAGGCGATAATGGGTGTTTTGATACCCTGCCGAATAAGAATTTCCGCCGCTTCTTTGCCGCCCACAAAAGGCATTTGTAAATCGAATAAAAATAGGTCGTAGCGATTTTGCACCGCGAAGGTCAGCGCTTGGGCGCCGTTGCCTGCCAT
>DAOQGS010000435.1:0-3540 GCA_035338675.1 Cellvibrionaceae bacterium | reverse complement strand
GTCACCACTGCTACACCGCGAATCGATTATGCCGGATGGCTAAATCCTCCTGAATATGCCGTCTGCGCAGAAGAGGGAAGTAAAGTGTGCTGAATAGTTACAAATAATTAAAATCTGCAATTACCTGCAACCGCTCATTATATTGAGGTGAGTTTAGGCATCAAATTTACGCATTGAGTAATCCTTTAAACGCTGCTTATATAAATCCTTATATTTTTCCTCACCAAAACCAACCCAATACAAATGCCCGGCAAATTCCTCTGGATTATTGCGCAAGGCCAACAGTTTTACCCGTCGTTCAATCGCCGCCTTGTTGGCTTGACGTGTTGCTTTGGGGTTTTGGTTGCCCGGTGGGCCGTCGGCTTCGCCGTAATATAAAATCCACTCACACCATTGGCGCACGGCGTCCTCTCTGGACATGGCGCAGGCAAACGGCGCTTTGCGTACGACTTTGGGGTCGGTTTGCACCACAGTTTCCGACCAATAGGTTTTATAGGCGCTGGGTTTGGGTGTATGGGGCCATTTTTGCAAACTAAATGGGTTTAACGAACCGGCGTAAATTTTCCCTTTCCCCCAGTTTGATTCCACCGAGGCACAGGCCAACATTACACTCACCGGTAAATTATATTTGCGCGCCGTAGGCCCGCCTAAACTGCTCCACTCCTCTAAAAAATTTGCCATATCCTGAGTTAAGATAGCCATAATCACCTCGCGAGGTAGGGTTAAATTTTATTAACGCGCTCATCTTGTACATTGATTTAGGCCAGTTGACAATTTATATTCGCGAACACGGCCTGATCCAACACCGCGCGTTTTACGTACGCACGCAATCAACCTGACTAAAACCCAAGTTTTACCGCCGCTTTGCTTTCACCAAGAAAGCAATCACCCGCCTTCACAGAACCTTATGAGCGAGCCCTCATGACCGAGACTTTATCCATCCCACTGCAGACCATCGATTTTAAATCCACCAGCCTGGCGGAGTTTCCCGCCCGTGCCTACCTGATTGTAAATACCGCCAGCAAATGTGGTTTTACACCCCAATACACGGGGTTAGAGCAGTTATGGCAAACCTATCGGGGGCGCGGTTTACAGGTGTTGGGCTTCCCCTGTGATCAATTTGGCGGACAAGAGCCCGGCAGCGAAGCGGAAATTAGCGACTTTTGCCAATTAAATTTTGGGGTGAGTTTTCCGTTATTCGCCAAGATTGACGTCAATGGCGCCAACACACATCCACTTTTTGCCGCTTTAAAAAAAGACGCCCCCGGCATTCTCGGCACTGAAGCAATTAAATGGAATTTTACGAAGTTTTTGCTCGACGGCAGCGGCACGGTTATTAAGCGCTACGCACCGGCCACCAAACCTGAAGAAATTACGCCCGATATTGAACGCTTATTAGCTTAAAAGTATTTTGATCCCAAACAATTTTATCCAGTTTGGGAAAACTCATTCACCACGCGGCCATCATTAAATACACACAAAAACGGCAAACCCACATCATATAACCAATCTAAACACTGCTCTTCCCCCATGAGCAGTGCCAGGGTGGATACGCTGCCGGCAATTAAACAATTATCGGCAATTACCGATACACCAGCGGGTGTTACCACTGGCCAGCCGGTTTTGGGGTTGAGAATATGGCTGTAACGCTTACCTTGATAAATAAAATAGCGCTGATAATTGCCGCTGGTGGCAAAGCCACCCGCCTGTAGTTTTAATTGCAGCAGCGGCCTGCCCGGCTGCTGTGGATCGCTAATACCAATGGGCCAAGTGCTCTCGCCAAACACGCGTATATCGCCGCCTAATTCAATTAAACCGCTGTTAATTCCCTGCGCCTGGGCGCACTGGGCCAGAGCATCTGCCGCGTATTCTTTAACAATACCGCCCAAATCAATTTGCATCCCGGCGGGTAAACACAATTGAGGGTTTTGCCAACTTACGTGCAGCCAACCGATATGCGGCAATAGGGCCTGTATCCTGTGCTGGGAGGGCACCTGGGCGCTGGAAAAATCCCAGGCTTGGCGCAGCAGCCCGCTGGTGATATCGAATAATCCTTCACTCTGCTGATACAGCTGTGCGGCATAATCAACAATGGCGGCCGCTTCAGCATCTAGTATTTGGGTTGCGCCTGCCGAATTATTAATGTGGCTTACCAAACTAGTGGGTAAATAACGGCTGTATTTAGCTTCAAAGCGCAGGGCTTCTTGAATCAATGGTGCACAGAGTGCTTGCGCGTGGGACAGAGATGGCGCCCGCAGGCGGATTTGACAGGGAGAGCCCATAGCCCGAAAGGCAACGGAATATAGGCTCTCCACAGAGGGTGCCGATTAAGGCTTAAAACTTGTGCTCAACGCCAAAGGTAAATTTGGCGTATTTTAATAAGCCGGGGTGCTCAGGTTCATCGGCTTTATCCAGCGCCATATCAGCGCCAGACACGTAGTACTCACCAGAGACAATCCAATCCACAGGTTTTTGTTTGAACACTATTTTTAAACCGGTGGTAATCGCGCCGAAATTCGATAGGCGGTGATCATCGGCGTAGTAGTTATAGAGCGTGGTTTCAGGATCGGAGATGGAATAAAAAGACGCCGAAGTCTGGGTGTAATACCGCAGGGAGGGAATAATCTGCAGTTTTTGCCAATTCTGATAAAGGGCCAAACTCAATGTGTGGGATTCAATACCCCAGTCGTCGCTGTAGTAGCGGTAGTCGGCGTGCAGGGCCGCTTTAATGGGTTTAATCCAATAGCGGGAACCGGCATTAAAGGTATACAAATTGCGCTCATCTGGGCGTTTGTCGTTGGCCTTGTAGGGGTCACTTAAATGCCCGGATTTTTGCGTGTAACTCACGCCCGCTTGTACAATCCAGTTGGGGGAAAGAATACGTGAACCGCTGATAAAACCGGACACACTTTCTTTTTTAGCCGTGCCCACCACTGGGTCTGAACCATTTAACCAGCCGCCGATTTTGCCCCCCAGTTCAGTACCCTTATAGCTGCCCTCTTCTGGATCGACGCTGTCATCTGAATAACTCACACCAACAGACACACCGGTTTGTTTATCGTCAAATTCGCCGCCCCAGCTCAGGCCTGCGCTGGTGGATTCGTAATCGTCCTCCGTGGAGAACCCCACATTGCCGCTGATAGTGCCGGTGCTGTAGTAATAGGTAGTGGCCACATTGGCCTCGGTGCGGTGCTCTTTAATCGTCGCGCCGCTCATGACCAGTTTAATTTCGTCGTCACTGGTATCCGAAGGGGTGCCTTTAACATCTTCTTTGGTTACCGTCCAAGGTGAGGCGCCGGTGAGCACCTCATCTTGAATATCCACCGACATGGAGAAATGATCGCCAATGGGCGTGCTGAAGGCGTATTGGTTGATGTCGATATCGTAGCGCTGATTAGAGCCGCCGCCTTCATCAGCATTAATGCTGCTGACTTTTTTCGGGTCGATGCTCATCTCGTTGTATTGGGTGTAGCGGTAGCTCAGCGTGCGCTCGGTGGGCGCCACCGCAAAGCTTGGCGGCGCCAAAGCCGGTGAAATAGG
>DAOQGS010000434.1:0-3540 GCA_035338675.1 Cellvibrionaceae bacterium | reverse complement strand
TTGACGAACAAACCTATGCCAAGGCAAAACCCCACTTTGAGGCTGTTTGGAAAGATTTTCAGGCAGCAGGGCGCGACCTGGCCGATTTTGTGCGGGCGATTCGCGATAATTTTGGCGCCGGAGTTAAACCGTATTTATCAAGATTTGCTAAAGAGAAGCGAGAGGAGCTGCTAAATGCTGCCAATCCAAATAATGAACGCGATAGCCGAAACCGGACTGATGAGGTCGAAGCGACTGAGCGCAGTGTTCAGCCTGAAAAAACAGGAGCGCGCGGACGAGGCGCTGGACAGCCTGACGGACAGCCTGGAAATCAAGGATTCGACTTTGGCGATAGCGTTCCAAGTGTACGCCCCGCTGCTAATGGAGAGCGGAGCGGTGGAAGAAGTGAGGCGCAACAATCCTCAGTGGGCGCACGTGCTGCCGGAGCTATTGACGACAGGGGAGGCCCTGACGATGGCGCAGCGCGACTATATGCTGAGCGAGCTCCAGACGGAGCAATTGAAGGCGCTACTGAGCAAGCCGCTGCAGTAGGCGAGACAAGCCTTAAGCCTGTACCCGGAGAAATAAAGCAGGCAAGTGCCAGCCAGATAAAAGCCAGAATGCCATTTCTGACTGACGGACAGGTTGAGGATGTTGTATTTGCTGAAAAGCGTCTTGCGAAAACCGATGGCTTCGGTGTCATGTTTACCAATGGCACGGGCACGGGAAAAACATTTACCGGTCTAGGCATCGTTCGGAGAATGCTCGACGCGGGCAAAAAGAATGTGCTTATTGTCGCCCCCAAGCAAACCATTCTCGACGGCTGGAAGAAGGCCGCCTCAGGTTTTTTTGGAATTGACGCCTCCATTCTTCCGGACACAAAATCCAACGGCGGCGGTGGAGTTGTCGGGACCACTTACGCTGCGCTGGCCAGCAATAACAAGCTAAGCGAAATCAAGTGGGATGCAATCGTTGCAGATGAGTCCCATTGCCTGTCTAGCGACGAGGCCGGGAATAAAACGGAGGCCCAAAAATCCTTCGATGCTCTGGCCGGGAATAATGCCCGCCGGCTTGCCTCCATGTTGCGCCCGGACTTATACGAGCGCGCCGCCGATCTGCGCAGCAAAATAAGCTCATACAATAAAAGTGATAACCAGCAGGCGTGGGCAGAGGCTGCAAAACTTGAAGACAGTTTGGATGCGGTGGTAAGGGAGATTGGCGCGCATGAGCGAGCGGTTATAGAGTCGGTGGAGGCGGTAAGACCACAGGATAAAGCTAGGGTGGTTTTCTTATCCGCCACCCCGTTTGCTTATGATAAAAACATCCAGTATGCAAACGGCTATTTGTTCGACTGGGGCAGCGATAAAGATGGATTGAGGTATAACTCTGGAGGTAATCGAGAGCAATTTTTTATGCAGCACTTCGGTTACTCCATGCGCTATAACCGACTTACCGCCCCAGACGCCAGAGTTGATAGAGGGTTAATGGAACGCAATTTCAATGCGACGCTCAAGGCTCAGGGCGTTTTGTCTGGGCGGGCCCTTGATTCTGATTTTGATTATGATCGCCGCTTTGTGCTTGCCGAAAGCAAAATTGGTAAGCGAGTGGATGATGCCATTAAGTGGCTTAACGAAGCGGCGTCAGGCAAAGCAGCCATTGCTGGCGGTGACACGCTGCGCGACGAAATATTGAAGGATAAGTTTGATTATCACGCCCGCATGTACTTTTTGGAGGCCATAAAGGCTCGCGAGGCGCTGCCCTACATCGAATCTCAGTTAGGGGCCGGCAGAAATGTATTGGTCATGCACGATTTTAAAAAGGGCGGAACGCTAAATCCATTCTCTCAGCGCATTAACAATCCAGATTCAGCTCTGCAATCTGCTTATGCCGCATTCAAGAAAGAGTTTAAGGATTTAATTGGCGCGTTTGAGGCTTTGCCAAGCCCAATTGATCTTTTAAGTGACAAATACCCTGGTGCTTTAATTTATAACGGGAATGTGAGCGCAAGGGAGCGCATAAAGCTTCAGGATATGTTTAATGATGACACCAGGCCCCCTATGGTGATGATCGCTCAGGGCGACGCAATGCGAGAAGGCGTAAGCATTCACGACACCACAGGAAAAAGACAGCGGGTATTGATTCACCTTGGGATGCCAGTTAAACCAACTGCCGCAATTCAGCAAGAGGGGCGCATTTACCGCACGGGACAAAAGAGCAATGCGCTGTTCCGGTACTTCACGATTGGCACGGCGTGGGAGCGCATGGCGTTTGCCTCAAAAATCGCAGGGCGCGCCGGCACGGCAGAAAACCTTGCCATGGGAGAGGAGGCGCGAGGGCTTAAGCAATCGTTTATTGACGCCTACGAGGACGCTCAAGACTGGCCGGTAGGCTATGACGGTGAGGGCGTTGGCGGCAAAGCAGAAGACAGGGCAAGGGCGCAAAATTTAACCCGATGGGATCAGGCGAAGGCCTACTATTTCGGCACAAAAAAGCAGGGCAAGGGCCAATCATCTGCAGGGCGAGAGGGTAATGATTATTTTGCCACGCCTGAGCCGGTAGGATTGAAAATGGTGGAGTGGTCTGCTGCGGCGCCTGGTGACAGAGTTCTAGAGCCTAGCGCTGGCCATGGTGCCATATCACGATGGTTCCCGGAGGGCGCCAAGGTGCGCGCCATTGAGCAAAGCGCCGATTTGGCAAGCCGCTTAACCCTGCATACCGATGGCGATGTAATTAACGGAAATTTTGAAGACCACCATATCGTCAATAAATATGACGCCATTGTGATGAATCCACCTTATGGGGTGGGTGGTAGTACGGCCATTGCGCACCTTGCCAAGGCGGCACAGCATTTGGCCGAAGGGGGCCGTGTTGTAGCTCTAATTCCGACTGGACCCGCTGCAGATAAGAAATTTGATGCCTGGCTATTTGGAAAAGATGCAAAGGGGAAAAATAACGAACCCGACCTGCATTTGGTGATGGATGTTTCGTTGCCGTCCTCAACATTTGAGCGGGCAGGAACAAGCGTATCAACCCGAATTGTCGTTATAGAAAAGGTGTCGATTGGGTCTGAACACGTTACAAAAATTCGCCCATCTAAAAACATATCGCTTAACAAGGACTTGAGCATCGAAGAGCTTTTCGACAGCATTGAGAACATAAGTGCGCCACCAAAGGCAACGCCGATACAGGAAGAGGTGGAGGCGCCGAAAAAAGGCAAAAGCACTGAAGTCGGTGAGGTGTCCGGAAATAAAATAATTACAGACGCCCCGGAGGTTGAATACACCACGAAAAAAGGAAAGCTGTTAAAGGGTGTGCTTTTGGATATGCCCCTGGACAAGGCGCGCGAAATTGATAAGTACTCCTGGGTAACAACAATAAACGGAGTAAAGGGCGCGTTCGTAAGGATGGAATATATTCAGCGTCCGGAATCAATGTTTTCTCTAGGCGATACGGTTGCTACACCCATCAGCCAAAGTGAAGTGGCTGAAGTTATTAATCGAGTGCAATCCAACTTTGGCGCGAAACTCAAAATAACTGCAGTTGCGAGCGCGGTTGAGCTCC
>DAOQGS010000433.1:0-3545 GCA_035338675.1 Cellvibrionaceae bacterium | reverse complement strand
ATCCCCGCCTCAAACTTAATCAGCCCGTCCTATAAATTATTGGCAACTCACGTAAAAAGATGCTGAATAGTTACAATTATTACTCAGCCTGCCTGTGGGCCGGCAAACTGTTTTTGCCAAGTTTGCGTTTAATGATTTTAAACAACCGCACCCAGCCGCCGAACAACACATTAAACGGATTGCCGCTGGGTTTGCCGCAGCTTAATCCATAGACCACAGGCTCCACCTCATCGGCGTAGGTGCCAAATAATCTATCCCAGATTATAAATACACCGCCAAAATTTTTATCGATATAACACGGGTTAGAACCGTGGTGCACCCGGTGATGGGAGGGTGTATTAAATACGTATTCAAGCCAACCCATTTTTTTAATCAAATTGTGGTGCATAAAAAACGGTAATGCATTGGCCAGGGCAAAACAGGCTAATAAGAGTGCTGGATCAAAGCCAAATAACAGCGGCACCAGCAACGGCAGCCAGCCATAAAAAGTTACCACAAAACTAGTGCGCAAATTGGTGACGAAATTTAATTCGGTTGACGAATGGTGCACCACATGCTCCAACATAAATAAATACTTGGTGTGGCGCAGGCGGTGGCTCACATAAAAACACAAATCGCCCACTAACACATGGGCTAAAATGACCAAGGTCAATACGCCGGGGGAATTAGCATTGTGCAACGAAAAAAACGCGTGGGCGCGCACATACTCTAGGCTTGCGTACTTATAACTGAAGTCCACAGTATGTAAGGTGGCCAATATGGCGAGGGCACAGGCAAGATTTACCATAATTTCCCGCTGTATAAGCGTGCGGCGGGTGATAATTAACACAAGAATCTCAAACGGAATCACCACGGTAGCGACCAAATCAATAGTTTTATTAATTGCTGTTATCAGCTCTACGCCTACGCCGTCCATAAACCCTGCCCGATACACGTCCATTTTATTATCGAACCTGCCAGTAGGCTCATCCATACGTAAATTTACGTATTTCGCACCAAATGTGACCTGCTTCCGGCCTATTTACCGCCGCACCTGGGCCGACACAGGCGCACCAGCAGGGTCAAAAGCCACACTTAAGGGAGAAACTTCATTGGCATGGGCCCATATCCCTTGAACCTAAAAACCTCAGCTGAAGAGTTACCCCAGAAGGCAAGTTGCACACAGCCCTAAAAGCAACTATTGAAGCTTCCCAAGCACGGGCTCTGGGTTATACTGCACCGCCTTCTGCCTTACCATTAAGAATTGATATCCCATCCACTAACCCATCGCCTCTGCCTGTGAAAAGTTCAGATTTACATACATTATTAACAGCGCAATTAGCCCAGCTGCCAGCGCCGACGCAACCAACGGCGGAGTACACAGCATTACTGGAGCTAGTGTCCGACACCTATCATCGGCAAGATCGCGAATTAGCCCAGCGGGAACAAACCCTTAAAAATATTAAATATCAGCTGCAAAGTTTGTTGACCATTCAACAAAAACTCCTCAGCGCAGATGAAGCGACCAGTATTTTAAATTCGATTTGCCAAATTGCCACACAAGTCATCAGCGCCAGCCGTATATATCTGTGGATTTATAAAGAGAACTTGTTTCAGCCCTTTTATGAAATGGAATACGATCAACTCTTAGGCCGTTTTACACCGGTGCGTTTACAAGCCTGCGGCCTTGATCAAGCGTACCTAGATGAAGTCAATTACCGCCAGTCGGTGGTGCTGGATGATGCGAATAATTCACCCTCACTGAACCCGCACAGCCGCTTGTATTTAAGCGAACAAAAAATTGCCTCCTTAATTGATGTGCCGATTGCTACTAGCTGCGGATATTTTGGCCTGTTGCGCCTAGCGCAAATATACCCAGGCAGGCACTGGAGTGATAGTGAACAACAATTTGCGGTGGGGCTTGCCGATAAAATTAACCAGGTGGCCTATAAATATTATTGCCAGCACCAAAAGGGCATTGATGAGAGCGAGTCGCGCTTTAAATCCCTCGCCCAATCTACCGATGCGGCCATATTTGCGTTTCGCAATTTTATTTTTTTTAGCAACAGCGCCATGGAAAAACTCACCGGTTTTGGCCAAGATGCCATTCGAGTCTTGCCGGTGAGTGTATTGTTGGGCGAGAATTTTGCCAGCCAGTTTAATTCCCACGTATTAAAAAATACTGATGAGGGTACCAAACGCCGCCTGGAAGTTGAATTTACCAACCGCAGCGGCGATACCCGCTGGGCGCTAGTAAGCGTCACAGCCACCAAATTAGAAAACCGCCCCACCTGGCTTGCCACTGCTATTGATATCACCGAGCGCAAACGCTCGGAGGTACAGCTTAACCGCCAAGCCTTTCACGACTCCCTCACGGGCCTTCCCAACCGGGCAAAGCTGCTGGCGGAAATTGACCGCAACCTGGTAAAAGTTGGCCGCGAACGGCACTATAAATTTGCACTGTTATTTTTGGATTTAGACGGTTTTAAACAAATTAACGACAATTTCGGCCATTTATTTGCCGATGAAGTATTAATTGAAATTGGCCTGCGCCTGCGCAACCTGGCGGACATCAACCACACGGCAGCGCGCCTCGGCGGCGATGAATTTGCATTTTTGCTTACGGATACACACTCCACAGAGCAAGTGCAGCAATTCGCCGATAAATTGCTACAAGAAATTCACCGCCCGATTCTCAATGACGACCACGGTGTACACATCAGCGCTAGCATCGGCATTTGTTTAAGTGACCGTTTTGGTGAAACCGCCGATTTAATGCTGCGCCATGCGGATGTGGCCATGTACCAAGCCAAGGCCGAAGGGCGCAACCGCTGCGCATTGTTCGACCGCAAATTACACGCGCACACCCAGCGCACCTTGGATGTCGAAAAACAATTGCGCGCGCGCCTGCGCCAAGGGGATTTCCAATTTATTTTTAACCCAGTGCTGAATACCCAGTCGGGGGTTTTAGCCCAGTTTGACTGTGCGATTAACTGGCAATTATCCAATCCGGAGTCGCCCGCAGAGCCTGCGCAGCCCAACAGCGATGCCACTTTATTAATGGCCATTGAAGACTGGTCCATTCAAAAAGCCGTGCAGCACCACACCACATTTAATCACCCCTGCCTGCAATTAAATATTGCCCTTAGCGCCCACTCCCTCACGGATATTCATTTTATTCGCAGGCTGGGCCGCCAATTAGCCATTCTGCCCGCCGGCGCTATCGCCTGCTCGGTCACCGAAAGCGACTGGATGCTGTTGCACGAGCGCTATCAAAAACACCTGCGCCTGATGGAAGAAATTGCCCTGCACTGGATCATCGAGGATTTTGGAAGCGGCCATTCCTGCCTGATGTATTTGGCTCAGCTGCCGGTAAAAGCACTTAGACTGGATGCGCGCTTTATGCACACGGCAATGCAAGCTGGCGGCCACCAACCGATTAAAGCCCTAGTGGACATGGGCAAAAACATGGGGCTGCCAGTTATCGCCAAGGGCGTGGATACCCAGCAGCACTTGGCACTGGCCCGGCGTTTACATTGCCCCTTAATTCAAGGGGCAATGGTAAA
>DAOQGS010000432.1:0-3547 GCA_035338675.1 Cellvibrionaceae bacterium | reverse complement strand
AGCGACATATGCAGCATTTCCTCCACAGCCACACTCATAATGCTGGCACCGGCGCGGTCGGCAAATTGTGCCAACGCCGTATCCGGAAACCCAGCCGGCGTGCGGTTAATTGAATAGTAGGCAAATAGATATATAGGAATAGTTGCCAACTCCACCTCAATCGCCGTTTGCAGGTGTGATTTGAGTTCATCCAGGGCCTGCGCGCGGCTCCAATGCTCGTTGATATATTTTACCAGGCGCTTTTCAGCAGGCGTTAAGCGTTTTACATGATCGGCATAAGTCATTCTTTATTCCTTCCACTTGTTTTTGCTGAGGGTAAATTGTTATACGGAACTTTCTCTTAAAAAATCTCTATTGAATGTACAAGGAGGCGTTCAAGGCGATAAATATGTGCGCTATGGGTGTAACTAATCACCGCTTCTATTGTTGTAACTATTTACCAGCCTTTTGGGTGTAACTATTTAGCACTTTTAGTGTAGTTGGGCATGATGCCCGCACCGACTAAAAAATATCAGGCGAGTGTATTATTGTTGCGCACCCTCAACACTCAACCCGCAGTGGCGAATCGATAAAACCCCTATCAATTTGCAGCGCACGCGGAAAGAGTCACAAGCCTTACTGAACAGTTATTTATGTGTAAAAACTTGGCGACAGCAAATAAAAAGCCGCCGAATTACAAACTTTTGGTGAGTGTATTGGCCGTCACATGCGGAAAATTAATCAACTGGCCATTAATCGGAATCTGCAGGGTGATGGTTTGGGTATACTGCAATTGGGTGTAATCTGTGGTGCCGTCAAAGGCTTCTAGCCAATAGGTAAAATCATATTGGCTGACATTCGCATGCTGCTGTTCAAAACCAATATTAGTAACAATACCCTTACCGTTTGCGCTGCTCATCGCCAACTTCAAAAAATTGCTGCAAGGGCGCGCTTCCAATGCGTTGGTTAACACTTGATTAGGGTTGGCCGTGAGTGCTGGCTGCGGATTAGAAACAGGATCATTGGCGGCATACTGGGCGGTATTGACTCCACTGGGCAAAGGGGATGCAGCTGGAATAATGGGTACACCGGTCATTTGATTTTCACTCGCGTAATTGCCCAGCGCGAGAATCGAATTGCCGTGGGGTACTGACACCTGCTTAACCAAATTAAATTGTTGCGTAGGTGCAACGCTGTTCTGTACGGTAAGCGAACCTAGGCCAGGTTGATCACCATTGCCATAGGGCCCCAAGGGTTGGACGGTATCGAGCAGATATAATAACGAGCCATTTTCCGCATGCACCAGCGCATCTTTATTGGGGCCTTCAGCAAAATAAACGCGCTGCTCGTAAAATAATGTATAAGCCACTTGTTGACCGCTGCCGCCGCGATTAGGTGCGTTGCCGTGAATCGCTGTAAAGGTCAATTCTTCGTAATAACTAAAGTTTTTCAGAATATAACCGGTGGGGGAGCTTGGATCTATTTGCGGCAGCGGCATCACGTTGTAGGAATAAGGTGAATCCGGACCGCCCTTGGTGGTTCCAGGAAGATTTTTATTAGTCCAGGTGCCAATTAAATACTGCAATGGCCCCAATAAATTCGCCGGCGGTACAGCTGGCGATTGTTGCGCAGGCTCGCGGGCTAAGGGTTGGGAAAGATCCGGTGCCGTATTGGCGTTTGCATATACGGTTACCCCGATAGTTAAGCTTCCCTCATTATCCGTAAGACCCGCTCCGTATTGGCCCGTTAAATCATCGTTGATGCATAATTCCAGCGGCCCTCCAATTGCCGATAAAATCGCATAGGCCGCAGCGCCGATTAAAAATGGCGTGCCACCATTAACGCGGCCCACCAAAGACCCCATGGCCACGCCCACAATCGGATAACTCGTTTGGTTCTCCGGCACAATGACGCTTAGGTCACCATTGGCATCATAAAGTTGGCCGCCATTGGTGTGAGGATCAGCGGTCCAGGTACCGCTTTGATACTGAATTACCACTTCAATCCCAGGCTCAATCGTCACACCCGTAGATTGCCAGGGTTGATTCGCCTTTAGGGTTATATTAGTCAGTGCGCCAAGAATAGAATGGATTGCAGTGGTTGAATTCATCATCGCCTCTAGAGCTGTGTTGTCGCGTAGAAGCTGAGTATAGAAAGAGAATTTTAGGACACAAATTAAATAAAGGAATAGAGCGACAAAATATAGAATTCAAATGCGTGGCAAGCCAAAGCTGGAATATGGCCGCCTTGCATTGCAAGTAATAACTCACGCATACAAACAACTGCCAGAAAAATGCCACTTTGCGCGCCGAATGAGTTTTTAATCTTCATAAAAGCTTGCGGCGGCAATTCGTCTTATTAACCCGGCGGCAAAATAGATCGTCCTGATCTATTTTGCCCTCGCTCCGCTGACACTTGCGAAAATGCGTGGATTTTCTTGTTTTAGCGGAGCTCGCGGCGGCTTGCGCCTTTGGCGCGGCATCCTTGCCGCAGTTATTAACCCGGCATAAAAAGCCGCCGGGTTAATACAGCAAAGCAAATTGCGCATCCGTGCGGTTTAAGCACTTACAATGCCTTGGCGGATTTTGATAAATTCGTTTACAGCCAAAAATTACGAAAAAAGATTATTTTAAAACGCGGTTAAACACCTCAATTAACAAACCAAACTCTAATGGTTTGGTTAAATAACTGACAAACCCAGCCTTTAAGCCCTTTTCAATATCGTGGCTCATGGCATTGGCGCTTAAGGCAATGACCGGAATATGGGCGGTGGCGAGATCCGACTGCAACACTTCCAGCGCTTCAAAGCCATCCATACCGGGTAAATTAATATCCATAATAATTAAATCTGGGTGCTCGGTGCGGGCATAAAAAAGCCCCTTGAGGGCATCACCCGCCAACTGTAATTCCAACTGCGCAAAGCGGCTGAGCAGATGCTCCATCAGGCGCTGGTTGGATGGGCTGTCTTCGATATACAAAATACGGCGGCGGCCGCCAATTTCCAATTCATTATTGGCAGGCTCCGGCAGCTCCACCGGTTGCCCCACCACCGGTGGGCTCACCACCACTTCTTGGCGCAGGGGAATATCAATCCAAAAGCGGCTGCCCACGCCCTCCTGGCTGGAAAAATCAATGCGCCCGCCCATTTGCTGCACTAAACGCTGGGTAATAACCAAGCCCACACCGCTGCCTTCGGTTTTAGAGTTTTCTTCGCCTAGGCGATTAAACGGCTGGAAAATTTGGCTCTGTTTTTCAACCGGAATGCCCTTGCCCGTATCCTGCACCAGGATGCGAAAATACGTATCGGCCTCAATCGCACAGGCGATATTCACCCGCCCGCGATCACGATTGTATTTCACGGCATTGGTAATTAAATTCAACAACACTTGTTCTAACCGGGTTTGATCGGCGGTGATGGTAATTGAGGCAAAATTACCCGGGTAAAACACCAAACTGATATTGCGCTTCGCCGCTAGGTTTTGCACCATGCCCAAACAGCGCTGCACCAATTCACAGGGCGACAGAGTTTTGTAAATAAGGTTTAAATGCCCAGCTTCAATGCGGGCTA
>DAOQGS010000431.1:0-3548 GCA_035338675.1 Cellvibrionaceae bacterium | reverse complement strand
GTCGGCCATTTCGTCCATTTCTTGGGGGGATAAGAAAAACGACATATCCACATCAAAACGCACGTAACGGGGCGGCAGATGATTGAGGGCCACGCAAGCCACATCGGCAAAATAATTGGCGTCCGCTGCCGCTCTGTCGCTGGCCCGCAGCAGCTGTTCAAACACAAAACGCTCGTAGTAGTTGTGCACGCTATCGCGGGGGGAGTCGGCTTCTACAACGGGTTTACGATGGTTAATTAACATGGCGCAGGCTCGCTCAGGGTGAACCCCAGAAGTGTAGTCGGCTTTTGGGCCCTGCGCCGGGCATTGGCTTCTGGCCACAAATGAAATACTATAACATTTCATTCGTTCGCTGTACCCGGTTGCCCCATGTCTACCCAAAAGCCTCTGCCCTTTACCCTCACCCTGCTTGGCAGCCTTTTGCTCGCCCAGTTAAGCCACGCCCACTCCGTAGATGAAGTGGTGGTGACGGGCGTAAAAGAGCGCCTCTATGCCGCCGGTATGCTTAAGGACAGCATTGAAAAAACCGAGGTGGTAGCCGCCGAGAGTATGATAAGGAACAGGCGGACAACCTCACCCAAGCCATTGCTAAATCCCCCGGCGTGCGGGTGAACAATGAGTGCTCCATGTGCGGCGTAAAGCGGGTGATGCTCAACGGCCTGCGGGGCGAGCACACGACGATTTTAGTGGATGGGGTGCCCACCCACAGTTTGGTGTCCAGCGTCTACGGCCTGGACGCCACCAGTGCCGCAGGAGTTGAACGCATTGAAATTGCCCGCGGTGCAGGCGCCTCGTTAATTGCCCCGGAGGCCATTGGCGGCACCATTAATTTAATTACCAAGCAGGCCCGCGCCGATGAATTGGACCTGGATATTGCCGGGGGCGACAACAACTACCGCAAAATCGCCGCCGTGGGCACGCTCTTGGCCAACGAGGATAGCACCGGCATCACCGCCATAGCCCAACAGGATCGGCGCGATCAGGTTGATGGGGACAACAACGGGGTGAGTGAAAATCCGCTGTTGGATAATAAGTCCTTAAGCCTGCGCATTTCTCAGGATTTCGGCAGCCAGGATAATGTCAGCCTGCGCGCCAAACACGCCCGCTCGGAAATTTTTGGCGGGCCGATGGCTACGGATATCCGCGCGGTAAAACGCGATTATTTTGCCGACCCAGAGTTTGTCTCTGAACATTTATTTGCCGATGACGATGTGCGCCATACATTCGTCGCCAAACCCTGGGAAACCGCCGAGTGGATTGAATCGACGCGGCGGGAATTAGCCGCTAGCTGGCTGCACGAGGCCAATAGCGAATTAAATTTCACACTGACCGCAAGCAGCGCTCAACATCAGCAGGATTCATTTTACGAAGGATTTATTTATAAGGCCGATAATGACGTAGCTTATTTTGATGGCCGCATCAATTACAGCCTAACTGATAGTCAGCACCTCACCTTTGGCCTGGATTCTCGCCGCGAAACCCTGCGCTCCCACACCAATAGTCAAAGCCCGGCTTATGTAACGGACAGTTTTAATTACAGCTCTACAGGCATTTACCTGCAGGACACTTGGACGGCAAATACCGACTTGGAAATTGCCTTTGCCCTGCGCGCTGATAAATTAATTGCCGATTTTATCGACCCTAAAAAACCTGCGGATGAAATTGACCAAACGCTGCTATCCCCCCGCGTGGATATGCGCTTGCGCCACAGCGAAGCCTGGAATTCAAGGCTTTCTTTAGGCCAGGGGTATCGCGTGCCCCTGTCGTTTTTTGAAAGCGACCACGGCTTATTAGATAGCGACGCAGGTTTTAATATTGCCATCGATAGGGTAGAACGCTCCAAGTCTGTTAATTATTCGCTTAATTACGACTTGGGGCCCATAAGTGCTACCAGCTCTATTGCCTATACCCAGGTGGAAAATCTGGCGCAATTAACCCAGGATGAAAACGATGTGCCCACCCTAGGCCAAGCACAAGAGCGCGCCGATGTAACGGACTATGATATTGCCCTTACCTACAAAGTTAATTCCCAATTAAGCCTGAGCACAGTGGCGGAAACTTATCACTACAATAATGCCTTTAAACAGGCGTTTAGTGTGGCCCCCATCGAACAGCGCCTCAGCCTCAGCGCAGATTTTGACTGGCAGGGCCTGGATACTTATATAAGCGCTGTGTGGATCGGCAAGCGGGATTTAACCGACTATGCAACCCCCGTCAGCCCCAGCTTTGATTTAAAGGGTGAGCAGCCTAAAAGCACTCAAGCGGCAGGTTTTTGGACTCTTGATGTACAAAGTAGTTACGAAATTGGCGAGGGCTATAAAATATACTTGGGCGCATATAATCTGCTGAATTACACCCAAGTGCGCGACGGACAAACGCCGTTATTTTACCAAGACGGTGAATTTGATGTGACCCATGTATACGGGCCGCTGCGCGGGCGAGAAGTTTATGCGGGTGTGCGTTTTGTTTTTTAGCACCAGGTTAAAAGCTGTCTTTAATATAGGTGCTGCGCTTGCGCTGATGGTGGGGGCCCAGGCTTGGGCTGCAGAATTAACGCCAAATGTATTTTCTATCGCGCTTAAATCCCTGCAGGCGCCCGAAACGACCTCCTTGAGCCAGTTTCACAACAAATCACTTGTGGTGAGTTTTTTTGAGCCGGACTGCCCCTGGTGCTACCGGCAAATTCTTATGCTCAATGATGTGCAGCAGCGCTGCAGCGATCAACTGCAGGTGATATTAATCGGCACCCAGGGTACGCGGCAGCAATTACAAAACGAATTGCGCCGCAGTAAAACTCTGCTGCCCGCCTTTGCCAGCAGTTCCGCTTTATTACAATTAACCGGGCCTATTCGCGCAACGCCGGTAACATTTATATTTAATGGGCAGGGCGTAAAAGTGGCTGAATTAAAAGGTTTTGCACCGCAAAGCGCGATTCTTGATGGGATTTGCCGGGCGCAGGTAGTGCCTTAATTCTCTGTCTTAATGGTAATTATTGGGCACTCATTATTACCCTCTCCAGGCGGGCGGCAAATTGGGTGGGATTTAGCCAAACGGCAGAATCGATCGCGCGGCAGCAGCAACCACATTAAATTAAGCGTTTTGAGGCGTATTTTTACTCGTAGGTTGGAAGAGCGCAGCGACTTCCGACATCCATCCGCCAGCATAAACTCTAGGCACCACTAGGGCTCGGCGGGATGTCACAAGTCGCTGCGCTCTTCCAACCTACGCCAGAACGGGCTTTTCCCTTAACTTAATTATTTTGTCTCAAGGAGGAGAATTAACGGGCGGGGAATTAAATAAAAAATTGAAAAGCGCCTACATGCAGATAGCGTTTAGTCTCTCCTTGTGTGGCGTGCCTCTGCAGTTTTCCATCCCGGCGGAAGCCCTCCACAAGCCCCTACAAAACAACAATTATTAGCCCTTGGAGCTTTTGGGGTACATGCCAAAAGATTATAAAGTTTGGCTTGATTAATACTTTGTCACAACTAGGCTGATGTAATTCTCTCGATTAAGTTGAGCAATTGCATGCAGGCTAAAGTTCATTTTAT
>DAOQGS010000430.1:0-3552 GCA_035338675.1 Cellvibrionaceae bacterium | reverse complement strand
TGCCGCCCCGGCGGTGTAAACCGCCGGGAGCTGCGCTAAAACAAGAAAATCCGCGCATTTTCGTAGGTTTAGCACAGCGTATGCAAAACGCTGGCTACATTTTTCAGAGGTTCCTTAACAACCTGTTGAAATTGCCACAGATAAACCAAAACAGCCCAAGTCCAGTGGTGTTTTGCCGGCTCTCGCGGCAAAAGCCTTGTCCCAGTGAAATGAAAAAGTTATTGTGGGGCGTTCACCCTATGATTAACCGCTTAAGATTTATGGTTAATTGCCACACTTAACCTAGTATTTTTTGGAGCCCATTTATGAAGATTGCATCCTTCGGCCTAGTGGCC
This sequence comes from Cellvibrionaceae bacterium, assembly GCA_035338675.1. Lineage (GTDB taxonomy): Bacteria > Pseudomonadota > Gammaproteobacteria > Pseudomonadales > Cellvibrionaceae > CAMCXE01. Next base: position 3,217 of record DAOQGS010000430.1, on the reverse strand, counting down.
GCACTGGTTTTATCCGCACCGAGTTTTGCCGATTGGAAATTACAGGCTGATCAATCCCAACTGTTTTTCTCCTCCGTCAAAAAAGACATCATCGCCGAAACCCATCAATTTAAAACCGTGCAAGGTGTGGTGAGTGAAGACGGGCAATTTTCGGTGAGTGTAGATTTGGCCAGTGCCGAAACCGGCATCCCTATTCGCAATGAGCGCTTGGCGCAATTTTTATTTGAAACCACTAAATTCAGCCAAGCCAGCGCCAAGGGCAAAATTGATTTGGCCGCCCTAGGCAAACAAACCATTGGCAGCAGCCAAACAGTAAAACTGCCGGTGATTTTTGAATTGCACGGTAAAACCATTACCCAAGATGCTAGCCTTACTTTGACTAAATTAAGCGCCTCCCAGGTTGCTGTTGTAACTTCGGCACCGATATTTTTAAATGCCGCCGATTTTGATTTATTACCCGGCATCGAAAAATTAAAAGAGTTGGCGGCGCTGCCTTCAATCAGCCCACTGGTGCCGATTTCGTTGCACTTGCGTTTTACCCACGAGGCGAGCAAAAAAGGTTAATTTTTTACCGGGCGGGTTATACACCCCTGGCTAAAAAACCCAGCCGAATTAACGCTTCGCGCACTTTATCAAGGGTGATGGGTTTACTTAAAAAATAATTCATACCGATGTCAAATACGCGCTCTTTGTGTTCCAACTCTATATGTGCGGTGAGGGCAATAATGCTTAACGGGGCGTAATCGTGTTGTTCCTCCCAGGCGCGAATACGCATACTGGCTTCAAAGCCATCCAATTGCGGCATCTCGCAATCCATTAAAACAACATCGTAGCGCTTAGTATTATCGGTGGCGGCATTTACTGCCGCTAAACCGTCTTCCACAAAATCCGGTTGAATGCCCAATTTGCGCAGCAGGCCTTCAATTACCATGCGATTCACCGGATTATCCTCCGCCACTAATAATTTAATATCCGACGGATTATGCATGGGCAACAGGATCGAATCCTGAGCAATTAGGCCCGCTTCATGGTTAACGGTAGGGCCATAGCGCCCCAGTAGGGCCGCTTCCAAACGCCGCATGGCGATGGGCCTGGTAATCAAGTGGTCAAAATTAGCGTCCGCCTCCAGCGTGTGTTGGTTGCGGGCCAATAAAATAAACCGCCAGGGATAATTGGGGTAGCGCTCTTTAATTTGCCACACCAATTCTGAAGGAAAACCCTCGGCCATTTTGGCATCCACCAGCACCGCGTGAAATGACTGGCCGGATGTATTCATGCGCTCAAGCGCTGCCCACACCTCAACGCGATTGTGTGCGTAGGTACAGGGCATCTGCCAATAGGCGCACTGCTGCTGAATAATACTGGCCAGCCGAGTATTTTCGCTGATCAACAGCAGCTGTTTTTGACGCAATAACACCAGGTCGGCATTAAATGTCGGCGCCTGGTTATTTAAACGAAATTGTGCGGTAAACCAAAAATTGGCGCCCTGCCCCGGTGTGCTGTCCACACCAATTTCACCGCCCATCATATTGGCCAATTGTTTGGAAATGGTAAGCCCTAAACCCGTGCCGCCGTAGTGGCGGCTGGTGGAGCTATCGGCTTGGCTAAAGGCTTCGAATAAAGAATCTTTAATATGGCGCTCGATACCTATACCGGTATCACTGACCGAAAATAACAGCTTAGGCGCCTGCGGTTGTTCATCCTGAAATAACCGCACATGCAAGTGAATATAACCGGCTTTGGTAAATTTAAAGGCATTGCCCACCAGGTTAACAACGATCTGCTGCAGGCGCATAGGGTCGCCAATGAGGTTGCGCGGCACGCCTGGCTCAATACTGGTTAATAACTCCACATTGCGTTTATTGGCCATAGCGGCAAATAACGCGGCGCTATCATCCACCACGTCATCGAGCAAAAAGCTGTGCTCCTCCAATTCCATTTTGCCCGCTTCGATTTTGGAATAATCCAAAATATCGTTGATGATCACCAATAAATTATCACCCGAGCGGTTAATCACATCCAAATAATGGTTTTGCGCTGGAGTTAAATCTGTATCGCGCAATAATTCCACCATGCCTAAAATGCCGTTCATGGGCGTGCGAATTTCGTGGCTCATGGTGGCAATAAACTGGCTTTTGGCGCGGTTCGCTTGTTCGGCCACCATCTGTTGGCGCCGCACACCGAGTTTTTCGTGTTTTTCCGCCATCAGCGCAAGCTCCACCGCTTTGCGCTGCTCTAATTCTTCGTGCAAATTGTGGCGCACATGCTCTAGCGCGTTGTACACATCCGCTAATTCAGTGAGCAGCACCGGCTGAGTAATGGCAGGTTTTATAGGCGCGACGCGATCCATACTCAGGTTGTGGGCATGCTGGGCCAGTGTTATTACCGGGCGCACATACATCCACCAGACTAAAAACGCCCACAGCGCACACAGCCCGCTAATCAGCGCCAGCCAAAGCAGGCTTATGCCCACCGGCCAAGGGGCTGCCAGCCATTGCGGGGCGGGGAGATCGCCCTCTGGGCCTAAGGAAAACTCTAACAGCGGCGCCGCCGCCTGCAGGCCAGCGGGCACTTGCCATTGGCGCAGGGTACTGCGCTGATGGAGGCGCACGCCTGCAGCAAAACCGGCTTCCACAAAATACTGTAGGCGGCTGGTAACGGCCTCATTTACACCCGAGCCAACTGCGGCTATCAGCGCCGCCTCCCGCTTGTGCACCTCATCCGCCGCCCATTGATTGAGCATATGGCTGCGCCCGTGCGCAACCGCCAAACCTATGCCCGCAAGGCCGCTAAGCACTATTACCGCCAGCAGCATCAGCCCCAACAGCATCGCCTGCCGAGCCAATCCCAGCTGCACAAAGCGCTGCAACCAAGGCGAATCCAGCCAGCGCTGGCGCCAGGCGGAAAATCCATACGAGTTAAAATTGGCCATGAGTAATACGCGCTAAAAAGACGGCCCTAGTGTAACAAGAGCAGCGGCTTCCTCGCAGCCGACGACAGTTTTGACGCTGCCAGGAAAAAAATTCTCGCCATTATTTAATAGGCGCAGAGGGCGGGCGCGGGTTTTAGCCGACCTTGATTAATAAGCATCGTGAGCCCAAAAGCCGCCCAGTTGTAAACTGGGTGTCTGTGAACAGCTCGATGGGTGGAAATTCCCAATGGGCGGCGGCCAGACTCTGGGGTGCAAGGTTTGGCAAAACCCGGCGCAGCCCTTAAA
>DAOQGS010000429.1:0-3564 GCA_035338675.1 Cellvibrionaceae bacterium | reverse complement strand
TGAATGCTGGCCACCCGAGCGCCCTGCTCCACACACAGGGCCGTTTTAATTAAGCCCGCCACACCGGCAGCGGCGGTTAGGTGGCCAAAGTTACTTTTTAGGGAGCCTAAGTGGCAGTAGCCTACCTCGTCGGTGTGCTCTCGGTAGGCCTGGGTTAAGGCGGCCACTTCAATGGGATCCCCCACCGGGGTGGCGGTGCCATGGGCCTCCACCAAACCTATGGCAGCGGCATTCACGCCTGCATCCAGCAGGGCCTGGCCGATCACCCGGCGCTGGCCTTCCAAACTGGGGGCGGAAAAACTGCCCTTATCGGCGCCGTCGTTGTTAATACCGATGCCTTTGATACTGGCGTAGATGTGGTCGCCATCAGCCAGGGCGTAATCCAGGCGTTTTAATACCACCATGGCGCCGCCATCGCTAAACACGGTGCCGGAGCTTGCCGCATCAAAGGTGCGGGTGTGGCCGTCGGCGGAATAAATACTGCCCTCTTGGTGTTCATGGGGCTGCTGCTGGGGAAAGGTAAGAGCCGCGCCGCCCGCCAGCGCTATATCGCAGTGGCCCTGGCGTAGGGCCTCCACCGCCTGGCAAACCGCCACCAGCGAGGTGGAACAGGCCGTATGCACGCTCACCGCAGGCCCCACCAGGTTGAGCTTATAGGCGATACGGGTGGCGCAGTAGTCTTTTTCGTTGGCGAGCATGGCGGCAAAGCTGCTGTAGTTTTCCAACGCATCCGGGTTTTGCAGCACCCGCTCGAGGTAATAAGTATTGTTGCCGGTGCCGCAGTACACCCCGATACGGCCAGTAAACTGCTCCGGCACCACCCCTGCGTTTTCCAATGCCTGCCAGGCCAGCTCCAATAAGAGGCGCTGCTGGGGGTCGATAAATTTGGCTTCCACCGGCGGAATATCAAAAAACTGCTCATCAAAGGCCAGGGGTTCTGCCAATACACCACGGGCATTGACCCGACCGTTCTGGGTGGGCTCAAAAAAGTGGATGGACTCCTGGCCATTCACCAGATTGCGCCAGAAGGTAAGCACATCCTGTGCGCCCGGCACCCGCAGGGCCATACCCACTATGGCGATGGCCGCCTGACTCTGGGCCTCCAATTTGGCGCCGGGGGCGGGGCTGCCTGCTGCTCGCACGCCGGTGAGCGCGGCCACCAGGCGGGCCACATTGCGGTGTTGAAAAAGCGTGTACGTCGGTAAATCCAGCCCCAAATCATCGTAGAACGCGGCGGCCACCCGGTTGGCACCCAGGGAGGTCATGCCCATGGCCACTAAATTGTCCTCAAGGGTAAGGCCGGGCAGCAGCAACTCCCGGCGCAGAATGGTGAGGATCTGCGCCTCCGTCGGGCCACTAGAGTTGGGAACTTCTAGACTAGCTGCACCTGTGATGGGCGCCTCTTCCAGGGCGATAGTCTCGACAGCAGGCCCATGCTCCCCAGAGCTGTGCGGGAGCTGCGCTTGTTCAAATTGGCTTAACTGCGCTAGCAGGCTTTTGCGATCCACCTTGCCGCTGGGGGTTTTTAATAGCGCGGGCAAACGCAGGATTTGGCTTGGCACCATATAAAACGGCAGGGCTTTGTGCAGAGAAGCAAACAGCTGCTCGTCGCTCCAGGGCATGGCGCCATCCACCATAAAGGCCACCAGGCGTTTGATGTCCCCCTGCTCCTCCACCGCGACAGCGACTTCCCGCACCGCGCCGGTGTTGAGCATCTGCGCCTCAATCTCGGCAAGCTCAACCCGGTAGCCACTGATCTTCACCTGGGCGTCGATGCGGCCCTTGTAACTGATCTCCCCATAGCGGTTTTTGCTGGCTAAATCCCCGGTGCGGTAGATGCGCTGGGGCTCCCCGTCCATCTCCCGCAGAATAAACCGCTTGGCGGTTTCCTCCGGGTTATTAATGTAGCCATTGCCCAAAACCGGGCCGCCGATCCACAACTCCCCCTCTTCTAAATCGGCAAGCTCCCGACCCTCGTCATCCAACACCCACAACTGGGCGGTATCGATGGGGTAGCCGATACTCGGCACCGCAGGCCAGAGGCTGGGGTCTTCCGGCAGAATCAGCTCGGTTACCACATGGGATTCAGAGGGACCGTACTGGTTGATCAGGCGGGCGTAGGGCATGCTCGTAAACGCCCGGCGCAGCTCATCACTCACCACCAGCTGCTCCCCGGCCGTGATCCACTCGCGGATACACTCGGGGTAAAACTCCAGCCGATTGGCCCACTGGATCAACTGCAACAGCGCAATATAGGGTAGGAATAAACGCTCCACCCCCTGCTGATCCACAAAGGTTAACAGGGCGCGAAAATCCTGTTTGATCTCCGGCGGCAACAGCACCAAAGTGCCGCCCTGGCAGAGGGTGGCAAAAATTTCTTGGAAGGAGACATCAAAACTAAGGGCCGAAAACTGCAGGGTGCGGTAACACTCGCCCTCGATGTAATGCTGGTTTTGCCAATGGATTAAATTGTTCAGGGTGCCGTGGTTCATGCGCACCCCCTTGGGCCTGCCGGTGGAGCCGGAGGTGTAAATGATGTAGGCGTCGCTCTCGGCTTTTATGGGGGCTAAGGCTAGTTTAGGCAGGGGCAGGCTCATATCCAGGCTGCGTACATCCACCCGTGTTATGCCCGCTGGGGTTATGTCATCGTTATCGCACAGCATCAGGCGGCAGCTAGCGTTTTCCACCATGTACTGCAAACGCTCTGGGGGGTAGAGAGGGTCCAGGGGCAAATAGGCGCCGCCTTCGCGCAGTATTGCAATCATCGCCGCTATGGCTATTGCTCGCGAATGGGTGTGAATCGCCACCACGGCGCCTCGGCTCAACCCGGCATCGGCAAGATAAAACTGCAGGCGATTGGCAGTTTGGTCGAGCTGCTCGTAACTCCATACCTCATCGACTAACACCAGCGCCTGCGCCTGGGGCTGCTGTTTCATGGTTGCCGACAACTGAGCAAGGAAGGATGGAGCGACCGTGTTGTGATACATACCAGGGTTCCATGGTGGTTATGGCAAACGCCTTCTAAAAGGCAGACTAGGGCGCCAGTGTGCTAAAAACTGCGCGGAAAAAAAACCTCACACACTGCAAATGGCAATATTACCTTAGCGCAACCCACTAGAACTGCCATAAAGCACAGGTTAGTTAACCTGCTTGGCCGCGCTGTCCGTCGCTCCAGGTTTAACCGCCTGTGCCTCACCCCCGGCAAGTACCGTCAGAATGATGCGCGCCAGGCTATCGTAGTCTTCATCGTAGTGATGATCCCCGGGCAAGGTAACGCTTTTGATATTCGGCTGCTGCAATTGACTGCAGATACTCTCGTCGTCCTCCGCGCCCTGCACACACAAACCGGCGATAGCAGGGATAGACTTGAGCGCATCCTGGGTGGCAAAAGGCGATGCTTTGGTTTCGCTGGATAACCAGTTGGTTAAATAAAATTCAAAATGAGCAAATTGCGAAAGCCCCAGTAACACCAGGTGTTTCACCGCCGCCTGCTGCTCCTTTGGCAAATTCGCAGCCACATAGGGCAGCACATCGGCGCCAAATGAATAGCCGAGCAACACCACC
>DAOQGS010000428.1:0-3574 GCA_035338675.1 Cellvibrionaceae bacterium | reverse complement strand
TCGTAGCGAGGGTGCCTAAGACGCTGAATATGGGCGCTTTTTTGTCAAAATTTGGTGAAAGCAGTAGTCGCCACTACGGTGAGTCAAATTTTGACAAAAAAGCGTGCAGATTCAAGTATTAGGCAGCCGTAGTAGAGTTCAACTGCGGTTTTTAGGATAATATCTCCCTGGCGTTGAATTTTTCTTGCCAGAGCATCGCCGCACAGGCATTTCCACAGGCTGTTAAATATGCGCCGCATTTAATGTTTGATCGATTTTAGCCTCCAGCGCCAAACGCTCGGTTAAGTGTTCCGCCAGGCAATTAAATACTCTGCGAATACCTACACTAGTGCGCAAATCCTCATGTAATGTCAGCCAAACTTCCATGGGCTCGACCGGTAAGTGGGTGAGCAATGGCAGCACATCGGGGTCTCGGCGCGCGACATAATGGGCGGTAAAACCTACGCCCAAACCCTGGTGGATAGCCTGCCATACCATCATATGATCGTCGGTGCGCAGGCTAAATTGCGCGCGCTCAATAGCCAGCCCCCACTGTTGCAAGCCTTTTAAAATAGACAGTTGTTGATCGTAACCGATTAAATCATGTTGCATTAAATCGGCGGCGGTTTTAGGCGTGCCGCGCTCGGCCAAATAATTTTTATGGGCATAGGCACCTATATTCACCTGCCCGAGGCGGCGGGCCACTAAACATTCCTCCTGGGGGCGGGCCATGCGCACTGCTATATCCGCTTCAAGTTTCTGCAGGCTGACATAATGATTAGAGGAAATTAATTCGATGGCTATGCCGGGTTCTTGTGCTCTGAGCATTTTTAAAATGGGCGGCAAAATATAACAGGACGTGCATTGACTGGCGCTAATGCGCACTTGGGTAATCAGATTATCATTTTGTGCCACTAGTGCTCGGCTAATAGCATTGGCGTTGGATTCCATATCGCGCGCGTGTAGCGCGATATTAACCGCTAAGGCTGTCGGCGATAATTGGCGCGCGCGCCGATCGAATAACCGGCTGCCCAATTGCTGCTCTAAGGTGGCAATATGCCGGCTAATCGTCGGCTGTGTGGAATGTAGCCTAGCTGCAGCTGCCTGCAGGTTACCCTCATCCATAACCGCTAAAAATGAACGGATAAGGGTCCAATCAAATTGAAGGGATGATATAGACGTATTCACGGCGAGTTCTCACATTATTTAATAACTAATAATTTGCTGGGCCATTTGTCGCAACGGTAAAAAAACCAGTCCGCTTTCAATTTAAATTTGCCTAAATTTCACCACTGCAACCTACTTTCGATATTCACTTAAGGCCAATAATAAGATAAATATTGGTAAATACATAGCACGCCTAACCGAATTTATACATTTGCGCAACCTAAGTGTGCTGTACAAAAATGAATTTTACATATGCATTTTTGCAGATGAAATTACATTGCACAGGAAATTAGACGCTTGTTAGATTGCTCGCAGCAGCTGCGACAGTTCCCCATAATTAAATTGGGGATATTTAATCTACACGCCACGAGATATTTATGACCCAGATACAACCAAAACCTCGCCTTCACGCCCCATGGATACTAGCTTTAAGCATCAGCGCGTTAACAGCCCTGAGTGCGCAGGCGGGTATTGTTGCCCCCAAACCGGCACCCCATGGTTCACAAAACCCAGAAATGGGCAGAATGCTCGCGCGTGTAGGCACTTATACGCTGGCGGGCGCAGAGTTAGAAACCGTATTAATCCCCAATGAAACCACCCAATACGAACCCAGCCAATTTCAGGGCTCGGCGTATTTATATAACGGCAGCAATATCACACCTGAGCGCATTTATCGCTTCCCCGGCAAAGCCCACACCATGGAATATGCAGGCTGGTCAGTTGCGCTTTCTAATCAGTGGGCGGCCTTTGCCACGCGGCCTTATGTATCCAGTGCGCCGGGTGTGCAAAACGATCCCACGCAAACCTACGTGTATATAGTTGGCAAAACCAACGGCGTGTGGAACAGCTGTCCCACGGAAAATTCACTGGCCAATAATTGCAATAATGCATTTCGTAACAATGGCGTTGCACTTACCAAACCGCTAACCCGTATTGCCTTTGGCACTAAATCTTCCCTGCCGGAAAATCTGGATGCCAATTCATTTGCCATGGCGATTTCCGATAAATACTTAGTGCTGGCCAATTCACGCAATAGCATTGTGAATATTTACCGCTATAACAGCACCAGCAAAAACTGGGATTTAGAATTTAATTTGGATGACGACGACTACAAAACCGTCGGCCGCGCAGTGGCAATTTCCGGCGATAAAGTGGCGATAACCTCCAGCTGGATGCCGGAAAATCAATCTACGCCCGGTGTATTTAACGGTTATGTGCGCATTTATCACCGCAATGCAACCACTGGCACCTGGAGTATGACATCACAGGCTGATGGTTTAATCGCGGGTGGTAATTACGGCTACCGCGTCAAAATGGAGGGCAATAATTTAGTGGTGGCAGCAGGCACAGAGGAAGCTCATCGCTTGTATTTTTACCGCTTTGATAGCAATGATCGCATCAACGGCTCACCATTTGTGGTGCCGTTTAGCGGTCGAATTCGCGGCTTGAGTTTAAGCGGTGAAACAGTCGCCGTAGCCGGTGGCGATAATAATTATGCGCTCAGTGTATTTAGCCGCAATACACTTAATAGTGCGCCGGAATGGAAACGCTCCACATCACTGGCGGGCAGTTTTTATAGCAATCGCAATTTTGATGGGCAGCCCTATCAAGGTATAGATGAAGTGGAAGTGGTGGGAGATGATTTATCCTTAGGCTGGCGCGCCCATAACAGCACCACGCAACCGAATAATTTTAAAGGCGCGGTTATATTTGAAAAAGTAAGCCTGCTTGATTCCTGCAGGGAACCTACTAATTTAGTGGCCAATTGTTCGTTTGACGCAGTTACGAATAATTCACTCAATACCGCCGCCAGCGGCGCGAATTGGAGCCTGCTTAGCTATCTGGGCGCCTCTGGCAGTGTCGATTACACCGGCCGCCAAATGCGCGTGAGCATTAATAACCCAGGTTCTGATATGTGGCATGTGCAGGCGCGTACAGCGGTTAATTTATCCCAGGCGGTGAATTATGTTTTAACCTTCCGCGCCAAGGCCGATAACAATCGCGGTTTTGTGGTGAATATCGGCCACAACGGCAACCAGGATAATAACTGGCAGAGTTATGGCCGCGTGAATGTGAGTGCAACCACGGAATGGACGGAATATTCCTATGAATTTAGCGGCGTGCCCATGGATGCCAATGCATTTTTAGATTTTAATTTTGGTAATGCCGGTACCAGTGCGGTCACCATTGATAGCGTTAAATTGAAAGCGTTGAATTAAAAACAGTTATTAAACCTAAAAATAGCAGTTAACACCCACTGCTATTTTTAGGTTAAAAACCCAATAAAAAGGCCCCTGAGGGGCCTTTTTATTGGGTTTTAAAATAGCGAACCCCATTTATCACATTTTTAAACGGACCGAACTGCGGATCGGCTTGGTGTTAGCCAAGGCAAAAACGGCGTGGCAATTTGGCTCCGACTGACAGACCG
>DAOQGS010000427.1:0-3589 GCA_035338675.1 Cellvibrionaceae bacterium | reverse complement strand
CCGGCGGTAGGAAAGATGCCATTTTACCAATTTTAAGTAATTTTTCAGAGGTTCCTTAGATCCTGCACAACGCCCGCAGAGCAGGTAGAGCTATCGAGCGAAGGCAGTTATATTTTTGCAGGCATCACCGGTTTTTTATCCTGTACACGCTTTAGTTTTGAGGTTCCAGCCAACAGTTTTGTGGCGTTAACTGAATTATCCAACAATTCAGCAAAAGTAGAATTGCGCGATGAAGACCAATCCGTGCTCATTGCCAACTATGGCGCCTTAATCACGGGCGAGCGCTCGCAGGTATTAACGCTCGCTTTAAGCGGCCTAGGTAGCTCGCAAGATAATTTTCACATCCAATTGACCAGCGGCTCCACTCATAACCAGGCCCCCAACGCCAATTGTACGGTTAGCACCGCCTACCAGCCCTATCAAAATAAAAATGACACATTGCAGAACACAGACTGCGCATCCGTCACGCTCGGCAAGGGTTATTCGGCAAAATATTATTCTATTCCCTTAAAAGCCTACACAGCGCTGGAGGTTTCCGCCCGTGGCACCAAATTCGAGCCACTCATGTTGGTATTAAGAGATCCCCAAGGCAAGATTATCCCCAATTACCCCAAATCCTTTTACTCCCAATGGGACGCAGAGTATAGAAGCACAATAGATGGCACCTACAGCTTAGAAGTAATTTCCCCCACCCCCGCAACAGCCATCAATTTTCAGCTGCAATCTCAGGTTTCTTCGCATTCCTACGAAGATTATCAAAAGACGTTGCCCCACTGCACTATCAAAAATATACAACTGCCCGCCAGCGGCACACTTGAGCTTAACGATGCGTTCGAAAAATCCTTTTGCATTTATTGGCAGGGTTTTTCAGGCGTCAGCGATGAAAACAAAATAGTTTATTCATTTACGCTGCCGCCCTACCAAAAGTTACAGATTGAAAACCTCAACAACTGGGAAGTGTCTGAACAGCATTACGCCGAAATGAGCTTAGAATCCTGGCTGCACTTTGAATATTATCCCTACACAGGACTTCCCAAGGCCACCTACTTTAATGGCCCAGCGCCCCAGCAAATGGCAATTAGTGTAATGCAAAATTTCGGCACCAATGCTCACCTGCGCCTCACCACAAGCCAAGCGGCCACCCCCAAGGACGGCAAAGCCCAGTCCATTTGCAAAACAGTTACTTCTGTCGAGGTAGATAAAATATCCTCGCTTGGAGGCAATCTATCAGCATCAAGCTGCCCCTCACTAGCAAAGGGTAAAGACTGGTACGCCAATTATTTCTCCATGAAATTAATTACCGGTTCGGATTTGTATATCAATGCAACATTTTTGGACTACTTACCGGCCAACACTTTATTTTTTACCCTGCGCGATAGTGCAGGCAAAGTAGTACCGTTCTTCTACGGCAGATCAGTTGATTTTGCCTCCTCCGCTGAGGCGCACATCAAAAAAACCGACACCTATACTCTAGAAGTTACCAGCCAAGAAAAACTCACCGCACTGGATTACACTTTATATATCGATTGCGATAATGGCATCCCAAAACCACTCCCCCCCTCAGAAGGCGGTTCATCCAGCGGAAGTTCATCCGGCAGCAGCTCTTCAGGAGGGCCAGACGTTCAAGCGGGCAGTGTGGATTTATTAATTTTGCTAGGCGTGTTGGGGATCGGCTTGGGCACCCGCTGCAGGAGCGGATTTTCGGCTGGTAAATATTTCTGAAATCGGTATTGAGCGGCGTAGGGCGCACCTTGGTGCGCCGTTCAAGTCCAATATCGCATCTTAAATTAGGATATTTTTCTAAAAAGGATTTTCAATCGGCGCACCAAGGTGCGCCCTACCTCTACTCTTCAGCTTAAGGCGCAATTTCATCGCCCCAGCCCCTATCATAAACCCCGCATCTCACAAAATGATGAAATGTCGAATGGGGCCAATCCGCCACGCGTTTTACATAACCGTGTTTCAGCGGATTGTAATGGATATAATCCAAATGCCGGTCAAAATCCCACTGATCGCGCACATAATGCTCCCAAAACCGCCGCTGCCAAATCCCCCGCTCCCGGCGGCGCAAACGTGTTGCGCTGCGAAATTCATCTGCAGAAATAGAGCGCGAAAATAGAGTTTTAATCAGCCGCCAGCGTAAAGCATAATTGCAGTCGCCTTCGGGCATTTCGAGCAAACAATGCAGATGATCCGGCAACACCACCCATGCGTGAATTTTAAACGGGTAGTGCTTTTTAACCTGCGCCACTGCTTGGCGCAGCAGGTCAATATGGCGAGTTAATAAATCATTCCCGCTGCGCTCAAGCAGGGTTACAGTGAAAAAATAAGTGCCGCCGTCTACGTGAACGCGTCGATATTCCATGGCTAATCCGTACGGCGCACCTTGGTGCGCCAGGTAATAACGCACCTACTTCTTGGTGCGGGTTTTAAAGTGTGAAAAATATCTTATTCGGCGCACCAAGGTGCGCCCTACGATTTGTACGGGTTACGCGTTACTGCTCACTAAGAGCATAAATACCAGCCATTTATTGGAAGCACACCTTTTTATAATCCACATCTATCTTGAGCCGAAATTAATCTTTCCGCCTTATGGATTGACTTAGCATTACGTATCCCGCAATACGCGATAAAACCAAAAAGACTCACACTAAATGAAAGCTGATACAATAAGTCAGCAGGGGAAGTATTATATTTCGACGCAACCAACAATGGCGACAATGCAATTAACGCTGCAACTGCGTATAGAATTAAATAAATCCAAAATTTAAATGCTCTAATCCAGCGAGTTCGCAAACCAAGCTGGTATTCAAGTCTTGGGCGCCCATTAACGCGAAAAAAACTTAAGCATCCCTGGGCAAATCGATAGTCATTTATAGCTTCAACCGGGGCATCGAAGCTCAGCAAATGCAAAACCTCTTCGGATTTGAATTTCGAACTACCCATTATGGCGTGACACCCTTTACTCAGACAAAACTCATGCATATCTACCCTCGCCTTGACTGCATCTATAAAAGCAAGAGAAAAATTGTATTCATCTCTAAATCTCTGCTGCCAGTCAAATTTGATTTTATAGAAAGCTATACCTACGGTTGTAACAGCAGCCAATGAAGCCGCGCATTTAAATGCCATTTCAATATCCATAAAAATCCTCGAAAACCAATCATTTTAAAATTAATTACCACCTTGCAAGAATAAATTACAACAACTCGACTCCTGATTGCAACACCATAATTCCCTCATTTTCCGACTTCGGTGCAACCACCAATGCGCACTATGTTAAGGGTTAGCGCTAGCCTGGACGATAACACCATTGGACTTCTTGTACGAATCAATAATGTAATCTTTAAGCGGGTAAATTGTGGTTTTTCCGTTTGCATAGAGCGCCAGATGGGTGCTACTGCGGGCCACTAAAAGGCCAGTTGCAATCACCGTGCTGTTATCGCGTAAAACCGTACAGCCCGCTGTTTTATTTGCGGCCAGGTCACAGCCTGGGTGATTTTTCTGTTGCTGTGCGGCTTGCTCCTGACCAGCTTGAAAGGCGAAAAATGCCGACAAAATGATTGTAACCACAAGCGCCAGAATAACC
>DAOQGS010000426.1:0-3603 GCA_035338675.1 Cellvibrionaceae bacterium | reverse complement strand
CGCCAGCGGCAAGTGCTTTATTAATTACATCGTTTACGGCGGCGCGATCGGGTAGGCTTAAAGCAATTAATACTTCATTGCCTTGGTTGGAAAGGCCCGCCGGTGCAAATTGGTTGAAGAAATCCGGCTGCAATAACATGGCAAAGGTGTTGGCGCCGAGGATTAAACAAGCGGCTTTATCGTTGCTGTATTCAGGGTTAAAGCTGTAGCCAAGCGCGCTGAAAAAGGCTTGGCTGGCCGATACATTTTGCACCGCTAAATTAATGCAGACTTGTTGGTGGGTGAGGTTGGGCATAATAAGGCCTCTTTAATTAATTAAATGTTTAGTCTTGGGAGCCTAACGCGTGGAGTAAAGTGATGGCAGCTTGCTTAAACCAATGGGCGGCGCTGCAAACGCTAAGATATAGCCGCCCCAAGTTTGTGGTGGTAATTAGGCAACTGTGTTGGCCTCATCTGGAGCATAAAAAAGCCCCCAGCCATGGCCGTCCAGGTCAACAAAACTATGTGAATACATAAAACCTAAATCCTCCGGTTCATCATAGGTGGTACCACCGGCCGCAAGCGCCTTGGCCACAAGGCTATCCACCGCTGCGCGGCTTGCACATTTTAACGAGATCAACACCTCAACCGCGCTGGCAGTGTCACAGATGGCTTTAGGTGTAAAGGTTTGAAACAAATCCCGTGTAGATAACATTACAAAGATACTGTTATTAATCTCCACACATGCACCCGCCTCGTTAGACATCTGCGGATTATCAGCAAAACCCAGCGCTTTAAAAAAAGCCAGCGATTTAGCCAGGTTTGCAACCGGCAGGTTAAGGTAAATTTGTGAAATCATAATCTCATCCTCTCATGGCTAAAAAGCTGCTGATTAATGCTGAGGCCCAGATAATAAGGCAGTGCTCAAGTGCGCCGCCGCTTCGCTGAAATGAAAACTTACTTTATTTAATCGAACCGGCAGAGGTAATTTCGACCTGGCTATGAACTTTTTTATACCTGCAGCCGGCTTAATCAAAATCACCAAAGGCCTGTAAATGCCGATGCAGCCGCGCCAGATTTTCCTCATTAGCGGGCTCGACTATGGCTTTTACCGCATGGGCAACCTGCGGATCGTCAAACGCTTGTTGCCAGCTGAGCAGACACCCGCCATCAATGGCGGATAAATTAATCGTCAGGGTAAATTGCGGCGCATTGAGGTGGCGAATCTGCAGTGATTTATACGGCTCAATGGCTAAAAATTCACTCTCATTGGGAAAATCGGTGCCGTCCGGGCCGTGCATCACAAACTGCCAGCGGCCATTGGGCACAAAATTAAATTCCGTAAAGGTATTGGTGAAGCCATTTGGCCCCCACCACACCGCTAAACGCGCAGGTTCAGCAATCGCGGCGAACACGGCTGCGCAGGAGCAGGGATAGGTGCGCTCGGTGGAGAATATGGCAGTAGCATGTGTCATGGTTTTACCTGCTGGCGCATTAAAATAAGTGGTTTAATTTGAATTAAGATCAAGCAAAAAATACCCAAAAGAATTTAAGATTTCGTCTGTGCTGTGACATGGCGAGCAAAATTATCCAAAATTGCCTGCCAGCCCTCGCGTTGTTGTTCAATGGAGTGGGTTTCTTCCGCTTCGAATTCCACGCTTACCAATACGCCCTGAGCACCGGCCACAAATTGCACACGGGCAGTACGCTCACCAAAACTGTATTCAATTAATTGATGGGGAATTATTTGTGTATAGGTGCCAGCGAAATCAAAACCGAAACTGCCGTCTTTAGCTTCCATGCGGGAGGAAAATAAACCGCCCACACGCAAGTCAACTTCAGCGGCGGTGGTGTGCCAGTCATCGCTTGCGGCATTCCACTGTTTAATGTGCTCGGGGGTGGTGTAACAGTGCCAAACTTGATCAATGGGTGCGGCCACTTGGGTATTAACATTAATGCGCATAGGTGTCTCCACATAGTTGTTTTAAAAGGTTTAAATCAATTTTTGTCATACCGAGCACAGCGTGTAAAACGCGCCCTTGTAATTCGGTATTTTCCTGGGCAAATACTTCGTCTATTAGGCGCGGTACAATTTGCCAGGACACACCAAATTTATCCTTTAACCAACCGCACTACTCAGAGGCAGGTTCATCTGATAAGGCTTGCCAGTAATAATCGATCTCCGCTTGATCGTCGCAGTACACCAGCAGAGAAATCGCTTCGTTAAACGTGAAATAGGGCCCGGCACTGATGGCCATAAAACGCTGGCCACACAATTGGAAATCCACCAACTCACAATCACCTGAGGGTGTGTTTTTGAGTAGGTTGATGCGGTGTATGGCAGAGTTTGGGAAAATACCGCAATAAAATTCCGCCGCTGCCCGCGCCTGAGTATCAAACCATAAGTGGGTGAGAATTTTTTGTTTTAGACTAACCATAGGGTGCTCACTGTCAGTGAATGCCGGAAGATCTGCATAAGTGCAGTGTGTCGATGCGAGGGTTAGTCGAATGGCTAGGCTTGGAATCGACAGCCGCGAGCATTTTTTTAACCAATATTTATTGGTGGCCTAGATTAGGCCGGTTTGCTATCCCCGGCCAGTGCTGGCTTTCTCCCGCGCGAAATACTCATCCAGGGCGCTAAAGGCCTCCTGCCAGTTGGCCTGCACATGTTCGATAGACGCTATAAAACAGGCGATTTCTTCATCGCTGCTGTCCATGGCTGGGCAGGCGTTAATCTGCAGGCGGGTATCGTCCGCTACAGCCTGAAACACCACCTGCACACGGGTTTTTAACGGCCAGCCGGGGGCTAGTGGATGGTGTACGCAATTGCCCTCGGCGTCGCTAAAGGCCAGGTAATAATCCAAGAGTTGAAATGGCATTACGGCTAAAAAATCCCAGCGGCCATAAAAGGGCTCCGCCCCTTCACTGATTAGGGCGTAATGCATGTGCCCGCCGGGGGCTAAATGGAACTGGCGGCATTCCACCTGGGTGCCAGCGGGCCCCATCCAAGCGGCCAGGCCCTGGGGTGTGGTAAAGGCCTGCCAGGCTCGATGTAAGGGCGCCACAAAATGGCGTTCAAGCTCTAAAAGGGGCTGCTGCATAGAGGTTTCCTGCGGGGCTGTGGTTAGTGTGAGTGGCCCAAATGTATTGAGCCTAGCTGAGTTAAACGCCCAGCGAGAAAATCGTGCTCCGGGCCGGGGGGAACCAGGCTTAAGGCGCGGCGGTAATCCTCAGCAGCCTCAGGGTGGCGCTGACAGCGCTCGTGCAGTTGGGCGCGGGCGCTGTAGAACAGGTAGTAATCGCCAAGGCTTGCGGCCAGAGGCGCCAGGGCGCTAAGCCCAGCCTCGGCCCCCTGCCAGTAGGAGAGGGCCACGGCGTGATTGAGGGCGATGACGGGGCTGGGCTCCCGGCGCCACAGGGCGTGGTAGAGGCCGGTAATTTCCGCCCAGGGCGTCGCTGTGAAACTTGCTGCCTCGGCGTGGCAGGCGGCGATGGCCGCCTGCAGGCAATAGGGACCAGCCGGGGCGCTGCTTAAGCATTCCCGCAGCCGCCCGCAGGCGGCGGTTATGGCGGCCTGATCCCAGAGTGCGCGGTCTTGATCTTCCAGGCGCACTAGGGCGCCAC
>DAOQGS010000425.1:0-3605 GCA_035338675.1 Cellvibrionaceae bacterium | reverse complement strand
GTGGGGGCTTGGGAGTGGGTGTCGGGCAGCCAGCCGTGGAAGGGCACTATGGGGAACTTCACGGCGAAGGCGATAAAAAAGCCCAGCATCAAGGTCCACTCCAGGCCTGCGGAGAGCTGGGTTTTTAACAGGGTGTGGTAGTCGAAGGAGACGATACCGGTTTGCGAGTAGTGGGCGAACACCAGGCCGATAATGGCCAATAGCATCAAAAGGCCAGATGCCTGGGTGTAGATAAAGAATTTAGTGGCCGCTTGTACGCGGCCCAAGCCACCGGGTGCACTGTGGCCCCACAACCCTACGAGGAAATACATAGGGACAAGCATCATTTCCCAGAAGAAGAAAAACAAAAACAGGTCGATGGCGAGAAATACGCCCACCACGGCACCGATGATCCACATCAGGTTAAGGTGGAAAAAGCCGACAAACTTAGTGATTTCGGTCCAGGAGCAGAGCACGGCCATGACACCTAAAAAGCCGGTGAGCATGATCATCAGCAGGGACAAACCGTCCAGGGCCAAATGCCAGCCGATGCCAAAGTGCGGTATCCATTCGGCTTGGTATTCCAACACCCACTTGGGTTGGCCATTGACGAGGCCCGCCAGGCTAAAGTCGTGGCTGAGCCAGATATTGAGGGTAAAACCAAACAATAACAGCATGGTGCCCAGCGCAATCCAGCGCGGCAACAGAGCCCCGAAACGGTCGGCTTGCCAAGACAAGAAGCCGCCGAGAAAGGGAATTAAGATGAGCCAGGTGAGGATCATTCGACTGGTTCCTAAAAGTTATAAAAATACGAGGGTGGCTAAAACCGCCACAGCGCCGATGACGATGGTGGTGGCATACCAGCGCAGCTTGCCGGTTTGCACCCTACTCAAGCCTGTGTGGGCCGCGCCCACCACAGCGGGGATAAGCCAGAAGGATTTATCCACCGGGTCAATGCGTAGCAGGCGGCTGAGCAGGCAGTAGGGTTTGACCAGGAACAGATCGTAGAGGAAGTCGAACCCCCAGGCGCTGTACCACAATTTGCTAAGCAGTTGGCCCGGCGCCGAGTTGGCCAAGGCGGTAACCAGCTTGCGCTCGCCGATAAACAAGAACCAGGCAACTGCCACACCGGTAAGGGCGATGGCGCCAGAGATAATCTCCACCATGTGTTTGCTGTGTTCATCACCCTCGGGGCTGGCGGGCAGCACACCGACTAGCGGGGGGTGAATCAGCGCGCCCACAAAGGTGGATAACACCAGCAGAATGCTCAAGGGCAACCAGTAATCAGCGCCGTGGATGGCGTGGGCGTGGGTGTTTTCTTTGCCGTGGAAGACAATAAAGATCAGGCGGAAGGTGTAAATCGAGGTAAAGAAAGCGCCCACCACACCGGCGTAGAACAGCTCTTTGTGATCGGTGGTGAAGGCTTGCCAGAGGATTTCGTCTTTAGAGTAGAAACCGGCGCTGACAAAAGGCAGGGCCGCCAGGGCCGCGCCACCCACCACAAAACAGGCATACACAAAGGGAATCTTTTTGCGCAGGCCGCCCATTTTGAAAATATTCTGCTCGTGGTGGCAGGCCAAAATGACCGCACCGGATGACAAGAACAATAGGGCCTTGAAGAAGGCGTGGATCATCAGGTGGAAGATGGCCGGGGCATAGGCCTTAACGCCGAGGGCTAAGAACATGTAGCCGATTTGGCTCATGGTGGAGTAAGCGAGGATGCGTTTAATGTCGGTTTGCACCAGGGCGGCAAAGCCTGCTAACACTAAGGTGATGGCGCCTACTAGGCCCACGAGATACAGAACGTCAGGGGTCAATTCAAACAGGCCGTAGGTGCGGGCAATCAAATATACGCCCGCGGTTACCATGGTGGCGGCGTGGATTAATGCCGATACCGGCGTGGGGCCAGCCATGGCGTCTGCTAGCCAGGTTTGCAGGGGCAATTGGGCGGATTTACCCACCGCGCCGCCCAACAACATCAGGGTGGCAAAAGCGAGGGTGGGGCTGCCGCTGGCAAAGTGTTTGGGGGCTTCCGTGAGCAATGTGGCGATGTGCAATGTGCCTAATTCTTTAAACAACACACACAGGCCGATGGCCATAAAGGCATCGCCCACGCGGGTAATGATGAAGGCTTTGCGAGCGGCCAGGCCGTTGGCCGGATCGCGAAAATAAAAGCCGATCAATAAATAGGAGCACAGGCCCACGCCTTCCCAGCCGAAGTAAACAGCCACCAGGTTATCCCCCAGCACCAGCAGAATCATGCTGGCGACGAAGAGGTTCATATAGGAGAAAAAGCGCGCATAGCCGTCGGTTTCGCCGCGCATATACCAGGAGGCAAATAGATGGATCAAAAAGCCCACGCCGGTAATTACGCCCAGCATGGTGAGGGACAGACCGTCAAGATGCAGGTTAAAGGTGGGGGCAAAGCCGTCGATAGAAACCCAAGTCCACAGGGGCTGTACAAACACGCCCTTCTCGGGTGTGTGGGTTAAAAAGTCGTAACCTGCAATGGCGGCCACCAGGGCAGAAAGGCCCAGGGCGCTTACGCCGATAACGGCAGCAACATTTTCGCTCCAGCGGTCGCGGCCAAACGCCAGCAGTAAAAACCCAACTAATGGGAAAACGATGGTGAGGTATAGATGGTTCATCCGCGCATCTCGCTGGCTGCATCAACGTCCAGAGACTGGTAACGGCGATAGAGTTGAAGGACTAAGGCCAGGCCAATGGAGGCCTCGGCGGCGGCTAGGGTAAGCACCAAAATAAACATGACTTGGCCGTCCGGCTGCTGCCAGCGGCTGCCCGCCAGCACAAAGGCCAGGGCGGTGGAGTTCAGCATGATTTCAATGCTCATTAACATAAACAGGATGTTGCGGCGCACGAGTACGCCCGCAAGCCCCAGGCTAAACAGGATGCCGGCAACAACTAGGCCGTGCTCCATGGGAAGGGTCTCTAGCATGGTCTATTCCTTCTCAGTGTCGCGGCCGAGGTGCCAAGCGGTCACCATGGCGGAAAGTAACAACATGGAGGCAAGCTCCACGGCGAGTACGTAGGGGCCGAACAGGCTGATCCCTACCGCTTTGGGGCCGATTACCGCCGTGTTGAGCGGGTGATCGGTCTCCATGCCGATACTGCGGCAGAGTTCAATCAGCAGAATCAGCGACAAGATGCCAGGCCCAATCCAGGTTTTGGGCGTAAGCCAGGCTTTCTCTTGGGCGACGACTACAGAGCCCAGGTTCAGCATCATCACCACAAACACAAACAACACCATGATGGCGCCGGCGTACACGATCATCTCCAGGGCTGCCGCAAAGGGGGCGCCGAGGGCAAAGAAAATCATCGCCACCGCCAGCAGCGATACCACCAGGTAGAGCAGGGCGTGGACGGGATTAGTAGTGGTAATCACGCGCACCGAAGCGATGATCGCTATGGCTGCGGCAAGATAAAAGGCAAGGGCAGTTCCCACGGTAAATTCCTGAGCTGGCAAGTGTTAGGGCAACAGACTTTTCACGTTTACAGGCTCCGCTTCGTTTTGCGCGGCGCCTTTGGGCTTGCCGGCAATGGCGAGGCCCGAAACGCGATAGAAGTTGTAGTCGTGGTATTTTCCGGTGCCGGAGATCAACAGGTGC
>DAOQGS010000424.1:0-3614 GCA_035338675.1 Cellvibrionaceae bacterium | reverse complement strand
TGTCAAGAAAAGACTTGACCTCGTTTTTTGTGCCGAAAAAGCAAAATCCTCCGCCGTAAAACCGCGCGCCTCCAACAGAGCTACCGCCAGAGCATCCCCCAACACCACACTCACCGTGGTGCTTGAGGTGGGGGCTAAATCCAGCGGGCAGGCCTCGCTCGCCACACTGATGTCCAACACCACCTGAGCCTGTTTCGCCAGGGGCGATTGAGGATTGCCCGTCATGGCCAGCAGCGGCAAATTCAGGCGTTTGATCATGGGCAGTAGGGTGAGGATTTCCGGTGAATTGCCGGAATTGGAGATATAAAGAACTGAGTCATCCCGGGTGATCATGCCGAAATCACCGTGGCTGGCCTCCGCCGGATGCACAAAAAAAGCGGGGGTGCCGGTGGAGGCAAACGTGGCGGCGATTTTGCGCCCGATATGGCCGGACTTGCCCATGCCCAACACAATCACCCGGCCGCGGGTGGCGCGGATCAGGCTACAGGCCTGCACAAAGGGCGCCCCTAGGCGTGCGCGCAGGGCCACCACAGCCGCCAGTTCCGCATCGATGGTGCGCAACCCAGCGGTTAGATAATCAAATTCGCTCATAGAAACTGCCGCAGGAAAAACTGCGGGCATGGTATAGGGGCGGCGGAGGCTTGTCAGCTAGTGGCCAAAGCGAGGCGGGCCTTAACTGACCAGGTAGAGCAACATATCCTCGTTGATGTCCGCCGCCGCAGGCATGCCTAAGCGATCATAGATGGAGACGGCACCGCTAAAACCGGCCTGCTGCAACTGGCGCTTCTGGCCTTCGATATCGATGTAATACAGCAGGGTTTGGTAATTGTGGCACTGGTCGTTGAGGATGGAATAATCCGCGTGGCGCACCTCGTGGCGTTTATAACGCAGGCGATTCACCGCGCGTATTACCGTATTACCCGCAAACCGCGCCGAGCGCACCAATAGGCGCAAAGGGTTGGGCGAAAAACGAAAATGCGGGAAACGAAAAACCATATTGTGTTCTTTGCAATTGCGGTTATAAGTGGAAAACATAAAAAACCCACCGGGCCGCAATAAACGCCGCACCTCACTTAAAATTGCCAGCCGCCCAGCGTGATCCACCATACAAATGCCGTTGCAGGAGAACACAATTAAATCAAAACTCTGCTCGCTAAATTGCGGCATAGCGCGCGCATCGCTCTGTTCAAAGTGTACCGCAGGAAATCGCCTGCGGCAGTGGGCCACCATTTCCGGCACATAATCCACCCCCACGTAACTATCGGCAATGGCGGTGAGCGCCGCCACCGTGCGCCCTGCCCCCACCCCCAAATCCAAAATGGCCTTGTTTTTAAGCTGTGGCAGCACCTGATTCAGCGCTGCTGCCTCCGCTGGGGTTAACACATCTGAGATCGTATAATCCGCTACAGCAAAACGCATGGTGGTGCAATTTAAAACATCAATGGGGGAATAAATCGCCATGGGCTATCCAAACAATAAATCGGTGGCTGTGCAGCAGTGCATGCGCCTGAGTCCAAACCTCAATACACGGCTTACGCGGCTGCATTTTTCAGTATAGGCCAGGGTAAAAAATTCATTGTTTGCAAACTAACTATTCAGCACTTTTTTATTTTAGCTGGACTTATTTTAGCTAGGGAACCTCTGAAAAATGTAGGCGGCGAAGCTCTGGCTAGGCGAATTTGGCAAAAAAAGCGGAGTTTACACGCAGTAAATGAGCATTTTTTTGCCAAATTCAACGCCGCCAGGGTGAGTAAGGTAATTTTTCAGAGGTTCCCTAGACTTGATTCCCGCACCGACTTACTAGCTGTACGGTAAAACCATCAGGCGAGTACTTGGTGCTGGGAGCCCCGCAATGTAAATCCTCACAGCGTTGCCACCCGCGACGAGTGCAAAATCATCCCTGCCGCCAGACGTAATCAGCGGTTCCTTGCATGGCTGTGTCGTGAAGGCTGCAGGCCCCTGTCGCATAAGCGACAGACGCACAACATGCTGTGTCAATTAATACCTATTTTTCCAGCATTTAAACAATTTTTAATCTGGCCTGAGGCTTGCAAACAGCTGCTCATTGCAATCAGGATTAATACCATGCGCGTATGCGATTTAGTTGATGACCCAGAGGCCGTAGTAAATTCCCTTACCGAGCCCGCAGCGTCCCAATGGCGTGTTTTAAGTGAGGAGCCCCTGGGGGTTTTTAATCAATGGGATCGCGTGGAGCATTTATTATGCGCCGCCCAACAACAGGCGCCCCATGAATTAAGCCTCAGCGAAGCGCTGTATAAACTCTACGCCTACAGCAATCAATTTGCTAAAGCACAAGTATTTATTAATTGGGTTTTAAACCAAAGCAGCCGAGCCTGTAATTTACCGGCTGATCCCCTAGCGGCAAGCAACCAACACAGCCAACAAGGGCCATTAAATCGCGCCGCCCGCTATTATTTATACGCCTTAAAAGCCAATGCATTTGTGGCCCTCAGGCAGGGGGAATTAACGCGGGCCCAGGCCCTGGTTGCGCAATTGCAGTTATTAGACCCACTCGATCAAGTGGGCGGCAGTGTAGTGGTAGCGCTGGTTGAGCGCATGGGCGAGGAGGCATATGCCTAAGCCTGATTATTACTGGCTGGGCGCGCAGAATCGCAACGATCAATTTATTATTTATTAACCCCGGCTGTTTTTTAGGCCGGGCTTGTTTTTTAGACTGATTTTATAGGAGCGGCAGGAATGCCAGCCACCAAACGCTTAGGCTATCACACAAAAACCCAGGCGTTTTCGCAGGTGTCAGCGCAGCGCAGGCAAAATAGATCAGGACCTTCTATTTTGCCACCGAGTTAATTAAAAACGTATATTTTTACTCTAGAGCAATGAATATCTCGCCATTTTTATCTTACTCCTTTTATCAACACGCCCCAGGTGCACCTATGGCCACGTTTCACCGCATCGCCGCCGATGCCGCATTAAAATTACTGGACCAAACCCCCAATGCCCTGGTGTTTGATATCCGCGCCGAGGCGGATTATAACCGGGGGCATTTAGCGGGGGCGCAGTATTTCACCCAAAATCAATTGCCCATGGTGGCAAAAAAATTCAGCAAAGAGACACCGGTGTTTATATATTGCTACCACGGCAATGCCAGCCAAACCTTCGCACAGTTTTTTATTGATTTTCGCTTTACGCAGGTTTACAGCATCGACGGCGGCTATGAACACCTAAGCAAATTAGTGTCCGCCTGATACTTTAACCTAAAAATCGCAGTTGAAAAAATTGCTGTAACTATTCAGCATCATTTTATGTGGCTTGCGGTAATTCTTGCTCTGACAGGGAACTATCGCGTGCGTGTTTTAGTGCTGTGACCCTGTAATCCAGCGCCCGCAGTGGTGACGATAGGTTAGTGCAGACACGCCGTGAATACATCCGTGTAGGCTCGTCAAAAAGGTCCCTCTTTTTGACGGTCTGCACTAACCTATCGTCACCACTGCTACACCGCGAATTGATTATGCCGGAAGGCTAAATCCTCCTGAATTTGCCGCCCGCGCAGTAGAGGGGAGTAAAGAGTGTTGAATAGTTAAGGAACCTCTGAAAAATTACCTCACTCGCCCTAGCGTCGTTGAATTTGGCAA
>DAOQGS010000423.1:0-3622 GCA_035338675.1 Cellvibrionaceae bacterium | reverse complement strand
CAGAGCACTTGGAGCTGGCCCTGGCTGATGCTGAGGCGTATATCGACCAAATACGTCACGCAGGTGCAATATTTGTAGGTTCCTATACATCCGAATCCCTTGGTGACTACTGCGCAGGCCCCAGCCACGTATTGCCCACCTCTGGCACCGCGCGCTTTTCGTCGCCCTTGGGCGTATATGATTTTCAAAAACGCAGCTCAGTCATCGGCTGTTCCCGTCGAGGGGCGCAAACCTTGGGGCGCATTGCCTCGGTTTTGGCGCGTGCAGAATCCCTGGAGGCCCATGCGCGATCGGCGGAATACCGTTTGCATGAGTGAGCCGTGCCAGGCTACAGAACACTCAATCTGTAGATTTTAGTAACATAGCCGAAGTGTTTGTGCGTCTTTGTTGCTAGAACAAAATAAACTAAAGGTCCCCAAGCGTTCCGGCGTGACGGGCCTTCAAGCTTGTTCTATAACTATCCACAAACCTGGTTAATTCACCCAAGCAACATGTGAGAGCGATATATGAGTGACGAACCCGAAGAACTGGACGATGACGAAATCGAAGGTGAACCCATTGAAGAGGGTGGCGATGAAGAGACCGTACGGACAGCATCGGCTGACATCCTCGAAGAGGACGACGCCAATATGGCTGTGCGCAACGCCATGCGTAAACAAATTGAATCGGATGTAGAGGCCTTTTTGGCCCGTGGCGGCACCATTAGCGTGATCCCGCCCAATGTTGTAGCGGATCCTCCGCGCAAGCCGGAGTCCAACTACGGCGGTCAGCCAATCTAGTGCGCCTATTCCATACGAAAAAGCCGCAGTCTCCTGCGGCTTTTTTTGTGGTGAGGGTTTTTAACCTGGCGCCCAAGCGGCCCAATAAATTGTTTTTAGGTTTAAGGGGCGGTTTAAATTCTCACCTGGCCGTGAAACACCACGGTGGCAGGCCCGGTCATTTCCACTGAGCGATCCCCTCCGCCCCAGCTGATATTGAGCGCGCCGCCGGGTAAATGCACCTTAACAGGCGACTTTAACAAGCCGCGCTCGATACCAGAGACCACCGCCGCGCAGGCACCGGTGCCACAGGCCAGGGTTTCACCTGTACCGCGCTCAAATACTCGCAGGTTAATTTCGTTTTCACTGAGCTTTTGCATAAAGCCCACATTAACCCGCTTAGGAAAGCGCGGGTGGGATTCGATCAGCGGCCCCAGTTGTGCAACCGGCGCTGCGGCAGTGTTGTCCACCAAAAGCACCGCGTGGGGGTTGCCCATACTGACCGCGCCGCAGTATAGGGTTTGACCCTGAACCTCCAGCGGGTACTCACAGGCCTGGTTTTCCGCCAAAAAGGGGATCTTGGCAGGTTCTAAAATGGGTGCCCCCATATCCACACAAACCTCACCTCTTGCGGTGACTTTCAAGATCAGTAGCCCACCTGCAGTTTCCGCGCGTATCTCCGTTTTGTGGGTCAAGCGCCGCAAGCGCACAAACACAGCGAAACAGCGCGCCCCATTGCCACAGTTTTCAACCTCACTGCCGTCGGCGTTAAATATTCGATACTTGAAATCATTTTCCGGCTGGGCCGGTGGCTCCACGATCAAGACCTGGTCGCAACCCACGCCAAAATGGCGATCTGCCAACTTGCGCGCCCGCTCAGGTGTCATGGTCACCGCCTGGCTGATGGCATCAATCATGACAAAATCATTGCCCAGCCCGTGCATTTTGGTGAACTTAATTCGCATGGCGCTTAATCCGGCAGCATCTGTTCATGGGCAATTAGATCTGCAAGGGTCTCCCGCTTGCGCACCGTGTAGGCCTTATCACCATCCACCATAATCTCGGCCGCACGGGGGCGGGAGTTGTAGTTGGAACTCATCACAAAACCATAGGCCCCCGCTGATAACATGGCTAATAAATCGCCAGGCTCAATACACAAATCACGATCCTTGCCGAGAAAATCCCCCGTCTCACACACCGGGCCCACAATATCGTAGGCTTTATTGGCACCGTTTCGCGGCACCACAGGCACTATTTCTTGCCAGGCCTGGTAGAGCGCAGGGCGAATATTGTCATTCATAGCGGCATCCACAATGGCGAAGTTCTTGTGCTCGGTGGGTTTTAAATACTCCACTCGAGTCAATAAAAGCCCTGCGTTCGCAACTATGGAGCGGCCGGGCTCAAACATTAGGGCGATTTTGCGCTCGCCTAACCTGGCCTTCACGGCACTGATGTAATCGCCAGGGGAGGGCGGTGTTTCATTCTTGTAGGTAACCCCCAAGCCACCACCCAAATCCAGGTGATGTATAGTGATTCCACTGGCGGCCAGTTCATCGATCAGCAACAACAGCCTGTCCAGCGCATCCAAGAATGGCTCAAGCTTTGTTAGTTGGGAGCCTATGTGGCAATCAACACCCTGAATGCGGATCCCCGGCAAGCTTGCCGCGCGCTTGTACACAGCAACGGCCCGGTCTATGCCGATGCCGAACTTGTTTTCTTTAAGGCCGGTGGAAATATAAGGGTGGGTTTCGGGGTTTACATCTGGATTGACCCGAATGGAAATCGACGCGACCTTATTCTGCGCAACGGCTACCTGGGATACAGCCTCAAGCTCGCTCTCAGATTCGACATTGAAGCAGCCTACGCCCACCTCCAATCCGCGGGCGATCTCGGCGGATGTTTTACCTACACCGGAGAAAACTACTTTCGCAGGGTCGCCCCCAGCGGCAAGCACGCGCTCAAGCTCGCCAGCTGAAACTATGTCGAACCCGGCACCGAGCCTGGCCAACACATTCAGTAGGCCGAGATTCGAGTTTGCTTTAATTGCATAACAAATCTGCCCGGGCCAATCGCCGAGCGCACTGGCGTATTGCCGATAGGCCTGTGTTATGGCCGCTCTGCTATATACATAAGTGGGCGTACCAAAGCGCTCGGCGAGCTCAGCCAGGCTGACGCTCTCAAAATAAAGACCGTCTGCTCTGGTGTGTAAATTAGACATAGGGGTACCTAGAAGCAAATAAGTGACTAGAAGCAAACAAGTGAATAGTGTCGATATGGCTGGTCGGCTTATTGGGGAGCTTAAGCGGCCCCTTTTGCCCGCAACCTACCAGAGACAAACCAACAAAAACGCATAAAAACGCAGCCGCAGAGCGCGCAGTTCCCATAACCAAATCCTCAAAACAGCCCCGCAGTATAAGTGCCCCTGTCCCGCAAGAACAAGGAAACCCAGACAAATCAATTCTCAAGCTGCTGGCTGAATTATCAGCTCGCGGGAATAAAGTTGGAAAAAAGAGTTGACCGGTTGAGGGGAGGTGTAGATAATGCGCGCCACTTCGGACGAGGCGGAATAAAAAGGCGGAATGGGAAGTTGCAAAACCTTCTAAAAAGTCTTTTTAATCAGTAAGTTAGAAGCGGTGTTCAAAAAATTATCTGAGCTGGTTTTCAAAGATAATTGAGCGATAAAAAACACCGAGGGATGAAAAATAAGGTTGACAGGGTGTTGGAAAAGAGTATTATGTGCGACCCCGCTGAGCACTAAGCGAAACGGGAAAAGCGAGGATCCGAGCGATCTTAGCGTTCTTTAACAGAATGATCAAGCAAAGCGTGTGGGCGCTTGTGTTGTGAGATGTTAAACCATTATCAGA
>DAOQGS010000422.1:0-3631 GCA_035338675.1 Cellvibrionaceae bacterium | reverse complement strand
GGCGCCTCTTACAATTGGTTTTTAACCGACCCGCGTTTTAACGCCCGCACCAACCCTTTAGAGCCTCACTTGTACGGTTGGGTGGTGGAGATCGACCCGAACAACCCCGCCAGTGTGCCGGTAAAGCGCACCGCCATGGGCCGCTTCAAGCATGAAAGCGCCCAGGTGGCCATCAGCCGCGATAGCAATAACAACCTGCGAGTGGCCTATTACATGGGCGATGATGAGCGCAACGAATACGTCTATAAGTTTGTCGCCGCCGGTAACTTCAACCCCACCAACCGCGCCGCCAACCGCGATTTATTGGATCGCGGCACCCTGTATGTGGCGCGCTTTACCAGCAACGCCACGGCAGTGGCGAAAACCTACCGCGGCGAGTGGGTGGCCCTGCTGCCGGATACACTATCGGTAATCGCCAATGGCGCGGGCGGTTTTTACAAACTGCGCGAGCTGAGCCAGTTCGGCGCCCCAGCCGACGGAGTGGCCAACCTGGATGACGCCCAGGTGCAGGCGCTAATTTTGATTAAAACCCGCCAGGCCGCCGATGCCGTGGGCGCCACCATGATGGATCGCCCCGAGTGGGCGGCACTGCGCACCTATGGCAATGGTTGGGGTTACTCCACCACCACCGGCGCAGGCCTAGGCTACAACGCCCAATATCCCCTGGAGCTGTTCCTCACCCTCACCAACAACAACCGCCGGGGTGGCGGTGGCAGCTTGTCTGTGAACAGCCCCAACGGCACCACCGCTGCAGGCTCCGCCCGCCCGCCGGTGGACCTGGCCAACCCGCGCCCGGATAACGACTTCGGCCACATCATCCGCTGGCGTGAAGACGGCAACACGGTGACGGCAACTAGTTTTGAGTGGGATATTTTTGTCCTCTGCGGCGATACGGCTACGGCTAAAACCCTCGCCAGCAACTACCAGAACGCCAATTTGGTGGACGGTGTGGCCGGTACTGGGCCTTTCTATCAGGGCAATATCAACGATACACCCAACGGCTCTGCCAACCTGGGAGCGCCGGATGGCCTCTGGTTCGACCAGTTTGGCCGCCTGTGGATACAGACCGACCAGCAGGGCGATGGCGGCGGCGACTTCAACAACCTAGGCGCCAACTCCATGTCCTGTGCGGACCCGAACACAGGCGAGATTCGCCGCTTTTTAACCAGCCCCTCCAACTGCGAGGTGACGGGTGTGATGAATACTCCGGATGGCAAAACCCTGTTTGTGGGCATTCAACACCCAGGCGAGGACGCGCCGGTTACCAACCCCCTGCAAAACAGCACCTGGCCCCAGTCGCAGTTCAACCGCAACAGCGCCGGTGAGCCCCTGGCGCTGGTGGCCGATGCCAATAACCCCGGCCAAAAAGTGGCGGCGCCAGTGGGTGCCCCCATCCGCCCGCGCTCGTCGATCTTGGTAATTACCCGTACCGACGGCGGCGTGATCGGTGCCTAGGGCAAAGCTTAAGGCAATGGCCGTCAGGTTTTTAGGTTAAAAGCCTGGCTGCGTACCGCACCCCTGTTCGATCTGACCCTACACGTTTTATTTAGGAGTACTGCAATGATTAAGACATTCTCAGCCCTAGTGCTTGGCGCGGGCTTACTAATGGGCGCCTCCGCCCAAGCGGCGGCGGTGGGTGGTTTCTCCAATACCCTGGTGTTAGAGAATTTTGATGACCTGGGGTTTGTCTCCTCAGGCCCCATCACCCTGGCCGGCGGCCAGGTGATCGCCACCTCCAACGTGTTGGCCACTTATGATTCCCTGCCGCTGGATTTAGGCAGCAACGGCACCTGGGGCCTGGACGGTTTTGTGGCCATAGGCGACTACTACAACTACACCACAAGCCCCAGCGTCACCGACAGCCTGACCTTTATCTCCTTCGCCGCCTTGAGCAGCCTCGGCGCTGAATTGAGTGTGTACAAGGACGCCTTTAGCTCCGGCAGTTTGTTGCTGGAAGCCCTGGGGGTGAACGGCGCCGTGTTGGAATCGGCCCAGGTCAGCCTGGACTTTAACGACCCCGCCGCCTACAACCGCGCCGCAGTCTTTGGCTTTGTCCGCGCCGCCAACGACATCCACGGCCTGCGTATCACCGGCGATGGTTTTGTGGTGGATAACCTGATGACCTCCGCCGTACCTGTACCTGCGTCACTGCCCTTGTTCCTCTCCGGCATGGGCTTGTTGTACGCCTTGCGTCGCCGCAAAAAAGCCTAGGTTTTGTCGGTGGCAGCCGGGCGCCTAACTCAGTTGAGTTGGGCTTTGCCGGACATTCTCGCCATGGGCAGGGCCTAAAATTCCCCTCCTTTGGAGGGGTGCCCCGCAGGGGTGGGGTGGTGGGGTGGTAAGGCCGCTGCGCTGTTTTGTGTTCGCGGCCTGCTCTGCTCCTGTAGGTAAAAAATAGGAAATATTCCTCGTCCATTACTGGGATCCGCCACCGCAACCACCCCGGCAGGCAAGCCTGCCACCCCTCCAGAGGAGGGGAATTTGAGGCACTGCCCATGGCGAAAAAAGGCTGCTATCTCGCAACTGAGCGACATTGCTTAGGGTGAGGCCAGCTAGTGCCACTGTGTTATCTATTCGTAGTCGGCTGTTGTTGAGAAAAGATATTCCCGCGCTAGCGCTCGCGGCGATTATGCAACAGAAACGTCACCAAGAATTCACACTAATTTCATCGTTTAGTCATTGCCCGCTTGCACAGTGGAATCTCAAATTCCAAAGGGGTGCTGTTATGAAATTAAAATTATTATCGGCCTTGGTTGTATCGGTATGCACCGCCCAAGCTCAGGCGGCGTTGGTGGCAGGCGATTTAATGTTTACCTCGTTTAATGCCGACGAAGACGGTTTTTCTCTGGTGACGTTTGTGGACCTTGCCCCCAATACGGCGGTATTTTTTAGTGATAACGAATGGAATGGTGCCGCCATAGGAGCCGGTGGTGCATTTAATTCTGGCGAGAGTTATTCACGCTGGAATTCCGGTGGCAGCCTGATTAATGCAGGCAGTGTTATTCGCTTTAGCGCCGTGGATTCCACTAATTTAGCCAGCTCCATAGGCTCCTATAGCCGGGTGTCGGTGAGCGGTAATACCAATTACGGTATCGCCAATTCCAATGAGACGCTATACGCCTATTTAGGCAGTGCCGCAACGGCGCCGAGCCTATTTTTAAGCGCTATTACCAATGGTAATTTTGCTGCTGACGGCTCGATTGCCAATACCGGCTTGGTGCAGGGTACTTCCGCCATCGACCTTAATGGCACGGCCACTACCACGCCTGATTATGGCGTTTACAGCGGTGTGCGAAGTGGTTTAGCCAGTTTTGCCGCCTATAAAGTCCTGGTGGGCGATGCGGCTAATTGGACGGTTGACACCACCAACGGTAACTATGCATCCACAGTTCCTGATGTGACGGCCTTTAGCGTCAGCCAAGTGCCGCTGCCAGCGGGTGTTTGGTTATTGGGTTCGGCCTTGGTGGGTGTGGCAGGACTGCGCCGCCGGGTTTAATTAAACGCTGCATTTAAAATTATTACTACCTAGGCACCAGCAATGAATACACATCATTTCAGACACGCCGTAAATACATCCCTGTAGGCTCGTCAAAAAGGTCCCTCTTTTTGACGGTCTGAAACGATGTGTATT
>DAOQGS010000421.1:0-3635 GCA_035338675.1 Cellvibrionaceae bacterium | reverse complement strand
GCCTTTAAGGATTTTTTTAAATTGCCAGCGGGCCCCCAAGGATTGGAGCCAACGGAAAAATTGCGCGCCCTCAATAATCAACGGGTGCGTATTCGCGGCTTTATGGCCCACGAGGATGACCCCACCGCAGGGGTGTTTTTACTTACATCCCAACCGGCCAATGTGGCCGAGAAAGCCGACGGCATGGCGGATGACTTACCCGCTGCAACACTTACGGTCTATATGCCCCCTGAGGACAAAAGCAAAATACTCACTTATCGCCCGGGCCTTTGGGTATTAACAGGGACACTGCAACTGGGCAATCAGGAAGACAGTAACGGACGCATTTCATATGCACGATTAATTATGGATAAACGCGATCGCTCCATAGCGCCAACGCTGCCGTCCAAACCCTCCACTGCTGCCCGCTAGGGTATGTGCTTCGCCAAAAAATCCGTGATTTAATTGAGAGGAAATCCCATGAATTATTTGTTGCAACGATCAACTCTGCTGAGCCTGGCAATTTCAGCATGCTTTTCAATTAGCGCCGAAGCAGCTCCAGTGGTATCTCGACTGACGCCTCCAAGCCAATTATTTGCTACGCAAGGAGCTGAAAGCGGCCCAATTATCGCTCGCTTTATTCCCGGTCAACGCTTTGATTTACAAGCCACAGTAAGCCCTGATGCCGGCAAAACTATTTCAGACGTGCAATTTTTAGTAGACGGCAATCCAGTGCCTGGCTCCATTACCTTAACCGGTGGTGCAGCGTTAAATTCAGGCTTACCGCTGGACACTAAAGTGGCCAGCCTGCGCGCCTATACCAATACCTTAGTGGGTGTGCATACCCTGAGCGTTAAAGTTACCCAAAGTGATAATCAGCAGACTACGGCCCTGGGTAATTTTGAAATCGTGGGTATTAACGCCAACGCAGGCCGCAAGGCAAAAAACATTATTATTATGGTGGGCGATGGCATGGGTGCCAGCCACCGCACAGCCGCACGCATCATGTTAAATGGCTATGCACAAGGAAAAACTAAAGAGCGTTTAGCCATGGATAGCTTTCCCAATACCGCCATGATTATGACCGCCTCTTTAAATTCAATTATTACTGATTCTGCGCCGGGCATGTCGAATTATGTTACCGGAAATAAAGCGCAAAATAATCAGGAAGGTGTTTGGCCAGATGATACCAAAGACGCTTTTGATAACCCGCGTTTTGAATATGTATCAGAATTTCTAGCGCGCACCCAGGGCAAAAAACTCGGCATAGTCACCACCGCTGACGTGTTTGATGCAACCCCTGCGGCCAACGCGGTGCACACGTCTAATCGCGGTGCTGGCACCGGAATTGTGGATCAGTTTTTTGATGATGCCAATAAAACCGGTTTAACCGTATTGATGGGTGGTGGCCGCAAATGGTTTTTACCCAATGGAACGCCTGGTTCAGCTCGCGCCGCCAGTAGCGATTACAGCTTGCCCGCCGACATTATCAGCGCCTGGGGTGTATCCGCAGGAGCAGTGGACCCTGCGCGCAATTTAATCTCCGATTTTCAAAATAGCGGTTGGACCTATGCATCCGACCTCACCTCACTCAATGCTGCGGGCAACCCTAATAAACTATTAGGTTTATTTGCCTACTCCAACATGAACGTGGCGCTCGATAAAATTGCTGGCCGTCGCGGAAATGGCGCCGTGGTGAATGATTTTGGATTTCCCAATCAACCTATGTTGGATGAAATGACGCAAAAAGCATTGGATGTGCTGGATGCGAATAGCCCGAACGGATTTGTATTGATGGTGGAAGCTGCCTCCATCGACAAACAAGCCCACAACATGGACAGCGATCGCTTTATTGTTGAAGCCATTGAATTTGATTACGCCATCAAAAAAGCCAAAGATTATGCGGAAACTCACCCGGATACCTTGGTCTTAGTTACCGCTGACCATGAATGTGCCGGGGTTGCGATCATCGGCGCTTCAACAAAAACCGACGCCGATCTTGCAGCTAGCGCTAATACAGTTGCGGGCAAACGCGATGCGGTAGTGGGCGTGTACGATGCAGCTGGATTTCCTAAATACACCAAGGCCGCCGATGGTTATCCCGTCAGCACCGACCCCGATTACAAAATGTTAATTGGTTATGCCTCTAACGTAGATCGTTATGAAGATTGGCGCACCAACGCACAACCTCTGCGCGATTCTCAGCAGCCCTTTAATAATACGGCGCCATTAAATACCTATCCTACCGACCCGCTCAGTCGGGACGCTGCCACCGGCTTTTTAATTACCGGGCAAATTCCGTTAAGTTCGGCAGTAGCGGCTCACACCGGCGGCGATATTCCGCTCTCCGCTCTTGGACGCGGGGCAAATTTATTTGGCGGCGTGATGGATAACACCGACGTGTTCTTCTCCATCATGCAAGCGGCAATTGGCGGAGCCAAATAAAGCGCTATGCCAAATAATCAGTGGTGCACATTATGTGCACCTATTTAAGAGGATGTGAAGTTATGAATAAATTAGTCACCTCGGCCAGCCTAATAGCCCTTTGTGCACTAGCCAGTGTCGCCCAGGCCGCCACCATCGAAATTAATTTCGATGGTGTAAATTCCGGTAGCAGTGCCAATTCGGCGGCTCCATCGGGTATTGTTTTTTACCAAGCACATTACGTGAATGATGTGGACGCTTATGGCGATGAGATCTCTAACACCCAGAAGTGGCAAATCGATAGCCAAAGCACTGCGGACTATCCAGTAACGGTGGATAATCCGGCAAGCTTTGGTTATGGCGCCGCTCCTTCCGGCACCAATGCGCTAAATGCCCTGTGGCAACCTGTGCTCATGCGCTTTGAAAGCGCCCTTGATTTAACGGGCTTTTCAACCGTATTGGACAACAGCACCTATGGGGATATTCTCCCTGCTGCCGTGTATTTTCTGGACAGCAATAAAAAGATTTTAAGCCAAATTGCCGTTGACCAAACGGTGCCAGGCGCAGTGGCCACATTAACTACTCCAGTCAATGGCGTGCGCGAAGTGCTCTTTTCATCTGGAGCGTTTTACGACACGGTGCAGATATCCAGCGTACCTCTGCCACCTAGTGCCGCATTATTTTTATCCGGCCTTGCACTACTGGGCACAATTAAATATCGCAAAAAACGTACACAGGAATAAACCATTAAAAAAGCCGCCGGTTACTCGGCGGCTTTTTTTTAGCAATTGCCTGGTTATTACCGTGAATTAAGCCGCCACCGCCTGATTAATAATGTCTTTAGGCATATTATCCCAACCGGCTTTTACCTCTAACAATAAATGCCGCACCTCAGTGAGTGCCAATAAATGGGCATCCCCTTCGGTATCCTCCAAGCGCTCCGCCATATACATATACAAGTCATTTAAATTCAGCGCTATATCGCCGCCGCGCTCAAAATCCAAACAATTGCGCAGGCCATTAATAATGGCGATGAGTTTTTCTTTTAACACCAGGTGATCCTCCAACTGCTGGGCGTGCAGGGCTAAAATCCCTTGGTCAATGCGCTCAAGGGCGCCGTCCATCAGCAGGGAAATAATTTGGTGGGAGGTAATTGTTTCGATCTGCTCGTTCATAACCTGCGCCGCTTTGGTGTACGTAATTGCCATAATAACCATCCTCAAAAAATATCC
>DAOQGS010000420.1:0-3638 GCA_035338675.1 Cellvibrionaceae bacterium | reverse complement strand
TATTCAGCGTCTTAGGCACCCTCGCTACGAGTTCAACTGCGGTTTTTAGGTTTAAATAATTCCCCGAGAATTTCCACAATTGTTGCCCTGGGGTCTAAGCCCTCTGGGAACTGCGAAGCGGTGAGGGCGGCTATGGCCTCTATGGAGCGCTCGCCGTCAACCTGGGCGAGGATCTGGTCGATCAACGGGTGGCTCTCGGCTGGAGCGTGGAAAAACCTCGGCACGGCTAGATGGTGAAAGAGCAGCCAGGCGGGCGGCAGGTCTTGCGGGCTTACTGGGGCAACCAGTGGCTTGCGGGCGGCAAAGGTCCACACCTGCTCGGTTTGCCTGCGCACATTGATGGGCGACATCAAATGCCCCTGTTCATCCAGCCGCTCCTGCTCACAGCTCAAGCCTGCAATCTGCATCAGCTCCAGCAGTTCCTCGCGGTCGTACTTACACTCTAGCGGGGTGGCTTTGGGGTACAGCAGGGGGCCTGAGTTAACCCAGACGCCGCCGGGCTTTAACCAGCGCTCAATTAAGCCGATCAGGGTGCGGTTATCGCCGCCGTGCACATCGATAAACCAGGCTGTGAGCACCAGATCCAAGCTGTTGGGCTTGATGGGCATGTGCCACACATCGGCGGCGAGGGCGTGCCAGCTGGCGCGCTCAGCCGCGCTGCCGGGTGGGGGCGTTAAGGCGTAGGCGCCACTGCGGGCTTGGTTGATTTGGGGGAAGCTATTGAGCTCGTAAAAGCTGAAGGGCTCCTGTTTAACAATCAGCTTGTGGCTGGCTGCTAGTAACAGTGGGTTGATGTCGCAGGCGAGGCTCAGGCGCGCACCCCAGCGGCGGTGCAACTCCCAACTGAGCCTGCCCGCCCCGGCCCCCAGGGCCAGCACAGTGCCTGGGTTGCCCGGCAGATCAAGGGCCAAAATCGGCGCGAGGCGCTGGTTGATGGCCTCATCGCCCCAGGCCCAATCCTGCAGTATGTGGTGGTAATACTCACTGATGGCGCCGAGGCTGAGGTGGCTGAATTGTTCGTCAAACTCGGGGCTTAGGCCTACCTCGGCCATCAGGTCTTCGATACTGGCCAGGCTCTGCTCTGCAATCTGCAGGCATTCCTGCAATCGTTGATAAGTAGTGGGCACCAGGTCGCAGCGCTCCAGCAGGGCTTGCATGGCGCTCATCCCCATGTGGGCTTGTTGGTTATTGAGGGCTAATTGATGCTGCCAGAGTTTATGTTGCCAGCGGCCTGCGGGCATAAAACTGAGCAGGTCGCCAAAGCGAAAAAACTCCGTTTGGCAGTGGCTGCAACTGAGTGCGCTGAGGGGCGAGGCGCAGACCGGGCATTGCAACAGGTCGGCAAGAGCAGGCGGGATTCGATTCATAACGAGCTTAAAAAAAGCGGCCCTAGGGCCGCTCAGGTCAGAATCAGGTTAATAAACCCAGTGAGTTTTTGCCCATGGGCGCATAGGTGCCGTCGGCGAGGCCCAAACCTTTGGGGATGGCGCCGTTGAGATCCTCGGTGCCGCCACCGGCGGAGGCCGAGAAGCCGCGGGCGAAGCCCGGCATACGGGTGGCCACGATAAAGGGCGCATCGGCCGGTTCGTGGGTCATACCGTTACCCATGCAGGTCACCTGCACAAACACCGTGCTGTCGATGAGCTTTTGGCCGTCGGCGCCGGTGGTGTCGGTGAGGCGTTTGATGATGTAGGCAGGCACCTGGCTTAGGTGGCCGATCATCTCATTAAACGCGGTGGGGTCGGTGGGATTGTTGTGGGCGGAGCTGTGCAGCGTGTCTTTAAACACGGTGCCATCCCCAGACCAGGTGCCCTGGTGGTTGCCCAGTTGCAGCACGCCCACGTTGGTAAGCCCGGCCTGCAGGGCGGCGATCATAATATCCGCCTGCACCTTGCCCCGCGCCACGGTGCGGTTCAAATAGGTGGAGGCAGCGGGCAGCGTGGGCCGGTAGGTTTCGATATCGGGGCCGGAGCCCGACATCAAAGCCGCCACACGGCTTTCTAAACCGGCTAGGGCCTCGGCGTGTTCGTCGATACGCTGTTTTTCGTCCTGGCTTAATTTGCTGCGCAATTGCGCCAGGGCTTTTTTCTGAGAATCAAACACCTTGGTGTAGGTGTCGTCGGTGCTACCGGCGGGCAGGGCCGAGTTGAAATACCGGGTGTAAGCCGCCGCCGGATCATCCAAACAGGGGCCGATGGTGCTGCACAAGGAGCCGCTCACGGTGGCGTCGCTGCCTAGGTAAATGGCCCGGTAGGGGGCGGCGGCGCTGAGTAAAGGCGCGATACGCGCATCCATGGTGGGCACACCCGATTGCAACGCCCCCAGAGATTGGTGGGCGGCGGAGTGACCGGAGAGGGCCACGTTCACCTGGCGAAAGTGACACAGGCTCGCCACATCAGTGCCCTGGGGGCCATAGACTTTTGTCACGGTATTCATAGAAGTTGCGCTGCGCGGCAGCCAGTGGCCGGTGGCAGCGCCGCTATCTAAATAGCAGTAAATAACCTTTTTACCACCGCCTGCAGCCAGGGCGTAGCGGGAGGCCATAAGGCCCGCCGCGAGGCTAGAGACGCGTAACAAAGACGCGCCTATGCCGGCTTTGTGCAGCATATCCAAAAAGCCACGGCGGTCTTTATTGATTTGCTTCTGGGCGCGCTCGTGGGTTTTTTCGTGTTCACGGGCATAGCGGGCGTAATTAACTTTGGCTTCTTGGGCCTGGGCATGGTGCTCGGCCTGTTCTGCGGCCTTGAGTTTTTCGATGATCTTTTTCATAAAGTAACCTTTTCTGGTCGTCTTTT
Source organism: Cellvibrionaceae bacterium (assembly GCA_035338675.1). GTDB lineage: Bacteria > Pseudomonadota > Gammaproteobacteria > Pseudomonadales > Cellvibrionaceae > CAMCXE01. Next base: position 843 of record DAOQGS010000420.1, on the reverse strand, counting down.
CTGGTTGTCTCGGCTTCTCGATGTACACAGCGCCGGGCGAACCCGGCGCGTAGGGCTAGCGAGCGTTATTTGCGGTAGCGAATGACATCGGATAAACCCAGTGCCTTCATGGCGGCTCGCGCACTGCCGTTGCTATTGGTGTAGGCCGCTTCCATGGCATTGGTTACACAAGACATATGGGATTTTTGCTGGGCGGTGAGCAGCTTCTCAAGCCCGCTCTCTTCAAAGGCTGGGTTGAGGGAGTGGCCCAAGGAGAAGCGCGCAGTCTTCTCAAATAAACAGGTATCCAATCCCTTCAAGCCCGCAGCCACCATTTTTTGGCCCAGGTCTTTAGAGCCGCTAAAGGCTAAGCCGCCGCCGTTGCGTTTATCCTGGTTGGCCTCATAGGAGCCGAGCACACCTACCGCATTGGCGGAGTAGAGGCGGCCACCCTGGTTAACCATGGGGATGGGCACGCCATCCTTACCAATTTCACCGGCATCCCCCATAAAGGCCTTCTGCACTATCTGGCCGCCAGACTGTTTGCGCGGCAGGCCCACATGGTCAAAATCATCTACGGCAAACAGCGGGTTGATGATGGCGTCGTGGCAGGTGGAGCAGGAGGAGCCGGGCACCGTGGTTTGAATGTTGTAGAACTCGGCGGTGGTTAAATTACCCGATGCCAACAGCGCTTCTACTTTCTTCTGCGCTTCATCCCGGGCGGCGGTATCGTTTAAGTTGCTGGGCAGGGCAATGGCCTGGCAGAGCATATCCTGGCGCATGTGCACGGAGCGGAAGATCGGCGAGGTGCGGTTCATAGCGGCGTTGGAGGCCATGTAGGCACCGGAGGCAATCACACCACCA
>DAOQGS010000419.1:0-3644 GCA_035338675.1 Cellvibrionaceae bacterium | reverse complement strand
GTAGAACAAGTCGCTGACAGCCTGGACGATGCCATTATTAATAATTATGTATTGCCCTAGGTATTACCGGTTTTAAAGGCGCTGTGCATTTAGCTTTTGGTGCGCCTTTAGGCTTGGGGTTTGAAACGGTAGAACAAGTCGCTGACAGCCTGGACGATGCCATTATTAATAATTATGTATTGCACCCGTCCAATTGCATCGCCTATGAGCAATTGACTGGGCAAACCCCTAATTTACCTGTGGGCGCTGATCAACGCTTATTTAACAGCGAGGATTTTGTGCCGGAGCGGGCGTTTTTTGCCGAGCGCTTAAGCCGGTGTGAACCGCGCTGGCAACAAAAATATATTGAAGCCTATGCCAATCCGGTCGCGGCAAAATTGAAGCTCGCCCATGTTGGATGAAGATGTAAAAAACATCATTCAAACCAGTTACCGCAAGTATTTACAAAGCTTGCAGCTGCAGGCGCGCTACGGGCAAAAATTAATGATCGCGCAAATTGCCCGTACCCTCGGTGGCGTGTCCCTATCCCAAGATGGTGAACGCTTCGGCGCCAACCATGTGTGTGTAGTAGAAGCAGGCACAGGTACAGGTAAAACCGTTGCCTATTTATTAGCGGCCATTCCTATGGCTAAGGCGCGCAAAAAAAAGGTGGTGATTTCCACGGCCACTATCGCCCTGCAGGAGCAGATTGTTTACAAGGATTTACCGGATATCGCCAAACATTCGGGCTTAAACTTTACCTATGTATTAGCCAAGGGGCGCGGGCGTTATCTGTGTTTAAGCAAGTTGGATCGCGTTTTATCGGCGGATAATCAGCCGTTAATTCCCCTTTATGAAGAATTAATTACCGAGCAGGATAATCAATTATTTCAATCCATGATGTCCGCCTTAAGCGAGGGCAGCTGGAATGGCGACAAAGACGCCTGGCCCGATGAATTACCGCAAGAGAGCTGGCAAAAAGTCACCACGGATCACCGCCAGTGCACCGGCCGCAAATGCAGCCACGTGCGCAATTGTGCATTTTTCCGCGCCCGCGATGCCCTGGATGATGCCGATGTGGTGGTGGCTAATCACGATTTAGTATTAGCGGATCTAGCCCTCGGCGGCGGCGCGATTTTACCTGCCCCTAAACATACCTTTTATGTCTTTGATGAAGGCCATCATTTACCGGATAAAGCCCTCAGCCATTTTGCCTGCCATACGCGTGTCGTCTCCACCGTGCGCTGGCTGGGGCAAACCGAAGGCCAGTGTAAACATGTATTAGAAACCATTGCGGGCCTGGTGTATGTACAAACCCTCGCGCTGCCCTTAGAAGCGCACTTAAAAAATACCCGCACAAAATTAGAAGCGGTGCAGCCATTATTATTACCGTTTATAGCCCAGATGGATCGCACCGCGTCTGTGGTGCGCTATAGGTTTATCCAAGGCGAGGTGCCGGCGGAATTAAGTGTGTTAGCCCAGCAACTACATTTATTATTTGCCGAGCTTGCCCGCGTGCTGGATAAAATTGTTAAAGAATTAAACCGCGCTTTGGAAGATGAAGATAGCGCGGTGCCTAAGGTGGATGTGGAAACGGCATTCACCCTGTTTGGCAGTTGGTGTACTCGCGCGGAAAGTAATAGCGAATTATTTTTAAGTTTTGCCAACTCCACACCCAACCCGAAATGGCCAGTTGCCCGCTGGATTACCCTGATAAGCCAGGGGGATGTGGTGGATTTTGAATTGGTTTCCAGCCCTATTTTGGCCTCTCATACCCTTAATGAACACCTGTGGGAAAAATGTGCTGGCGCTGTGGTTACTTCAGCCACGCTCACCGCCCTGGGTAATTTTGAGCGCTTTAAATTGCGCGCAGGCACACCGGATGAAACCAATTATTCCGTGGTGCCAAGCCCTTTTGATTTTGCCAGCAGCGGTGTTTTACACCTGCCAAAACAGGCCATAGACGCCACCGATGCCAATGCACACACTCTCTCCATTGTGCAGTTATTGCCTCAGGTATTAAATGCAAATGAGGCAAGCCTGGTATTATTTTCCTCCCGCAAACAAATGCAAGAAGTGCAGGGTTTATTGCCCGCCGCTTGGCAGCAAAAATTATTGGTGCAAGGGGATGAAAGTAAACAGCGTTTATTGGAAAAACACCGCCAGAGAATTGATGCCGGGCAGGGCAGTGTATTATTTGGTTTGGCCAGTTTCGCCGAAGGGCTGGATTTACCCGGCGCCTATTGCCAGCATGTGGTAATTGCCAAAATACCCTTTGCGGTGCCGGATGATCCTATTGAAGCGGCCATGGCCGAATGGATTGAGCAGCAGGGCGGCAATGCGTTTATGCAAATTGCTGTACCCGATGCGGCTATTAAATTAGTGCAGGCCTGCGGGCGTTTGTTGCGCACGGAATCCGACCGGGGCCAGGTAACCTTATTAGACCGGCGCATTGTGTCCAAACGCTACGGCAAGGCCATTTTAAATTCTCTGCCACCTTTTAAACGGGATTTACAATAATTGTATGTCGCACTCTTTTGCCGATTTAAATAGGCTGCTTGCTGCCCTTGAAATGATTATGCGCCGGGATGGCCTATGGCACCACAAGTCGCCGAGCCTTGAGGCGATGAGTAGCAGCATGCCCTTTGCGGTGGACACTATGGAATTTACCGATTGGCTACAATTTATTTTTATCCCCCGTATGCAAACGCTGATCGAACAGCAATTACCCTTGCCCGCTGTCTGCACCATCAAACCAGCTGCTGAGGTAGCCTTAATGGGGCGCACAGGTGTTGAGGGCTTAATGGAGCATTTGCAGCAGATTGATGATTTTTTCTTGCAATCTGCGGCATCCTATTAACCAGGCGGCAAAATAGATCGTCCTGATCTATTTTGCCTGCGCTGCGCTAAACCTACGAAAATACGCGGATTTTCTTGTTTTAGCGCAGCTCCCGGCGGTTTACACCGCCGGGGCGGCATCCATGCCGCCATTATTAACCCGGCACTAAATGCCGCCGGGTTAATAAGTGGCGCACAACTTAATTTATTTTTAACGAGGTGGGTATGGAACTTATTCTGCAACCTTTGTCGGCAACAAAATCCATAGCGCTTATCGCCCATGACAATTGCAAAAAACACTTAATCGCCTGGTGCCAAACCCATCAATCTATATTAAAAAACCACCGCCTGTTTGCCACCGGCACTACCGGTGCATTAATTGAAGCCGCTACGGAGCTTGCGTTAACTAAACTATTGAGCGGCCCCTTAGGGGGCGACCAGCAGGTGGGGGCCTTAATTGCCGAAGGAAAAATTGATGTATTAATTTTCTTTTGGGATCCCTTCGAGCCTTTGCCCCACGACCCAGATGTAAAAGCGCTGCTGCGGGTGGCAGCCGTGTGGGATGTGGCGGTGGCCTGTACGGAATTAACCGCCAACTTTTTAATTCAATCGCCTTTATTTAACGCGCCTTGCGAGCGGCGAGTGCCAGATTATGGGCGTTATTTAAATGCGCGTGTAGCCGAGTAGATTATTTGCCCCGGGCGTATCCAGCTTTGCGTTAGGGAACCTCTGAAAAATTACCTCACTCGCCCTAGCGTCGTTGAATTTGGCAAAAAAAATGCTCATTTACTGCGTGTAAACTCCGCTTTTTTTGCCAAATTCGCCTA
>DAOQGS010000418.1:0-3651 GCA_035338675.1 Cellvibrionaceae bacterium | reverse complement strand
GGCGGGGCAAGGGAGGGGCCGGGCGCGGTTTTATATCGATTTGGTTTTGGGTCTTTTGAGGGCGACTTATCTGGCCGCTTTGCGGGTTTATCTGGGTTGGCGGTGGAGACAATCGCAGGTCCGCAGGTCTTGCCAGCACTAGCCTTTTACAGCGCGGTTTGGTTAGATGGCGGCCATTTCCCTCCTGTCTGTTTTTATGTCGCGCAGTTACCCCATCCTGAATATCGATCTTGGCGCCCTGGCCAGTAATTACCATTTGTTGCAGCAGCGCGCCTCTGGCGCCCGTGTCGGCGCGGTGGTCAAGGCCAATGCCTATGGTTTGGGGGTGGAGGCGGTGGCTGCGTGCCTGTATGGCCGGGGCTGCCGGGATTTTTTTGTCTCCTCCACCGAGGAAGGGGTGGCATTGCGGCCTTTGGTGCCCCGGGCGCAAATTTTTGTACTGCAAGGGGTGGAGCCTGGGGATGAGGGCTTGTGCCAGGCGTTCGAACTCACGCCCGTGCTCATCTCGGCCAGCATGGCGAAGCGGTATTTAAGCCTCGGCCCCGCCACTGACTTTGCCCTAAAGGTCAATACCGGTATGAATCGCTTAGGGCTTGAGCCGGAGCAATTGTTGGCGCTGGTGCCCGAATTGCCCGTCACTGGGTGCCGCTTGCTGATGAGCCATCTAGCCTGCGCCGATGAACCTGCCCACAGCCTCAATGCGGAGCAATTGCGGCAGTTTCAATACCTGGCCGAAGTAGCCCGCAAGGCGCTGCCGCAGTTGCAACTTAGCCTTGCCAACTCCGCCGGAATTTTTTTAGGCCCCGCCTATCACTTTGATCTGCTGCGCCCGGGCGCAGCGCTATACGGCCTCAACCCCGGCAATGTGGCCGAAGGTCTGCTTGCCCCCGTGGTGCAGCTGTTGCTGCAAGTCATTCAAACCCGCACCCTGCGGGCGGGCGACTGCGTGGGCTATGGGGCAACCTTTCGTGCCGGGGGGGAAACCCCGGTGGTGATGGTGTCCGGCGGTTACGCCGACGGCCTGATGCGCGCCCTCGGGCAGAGGGGCTGTGCCTGGTTTAATGGCCTGCGCCTGCCGCTGATTGGTCGCGTGTCCATGGATTCCCTGGTGTTTGATGTCAGCGGCCTGCCGCCCGCCCATCGCCCTGTGGAGGGGGATCGTTTGGAGTTCTTCGGCCCAAACATTAGTGTTGATGCCCAGGCCCAAGTGGCGGGCACCATCGGCTATGAGCTTTTTACCCGCTTGGGTGAGCGCTGTCAGCGGCAGTATTTAAACGCGGCTAAAGGGGTGGGCGCTTGATTGAGCGCAGCCAGCAGTTGCTGAGTCTGCTCAGCGACGGCCGCTACCATTCCGGCGAAGCCCTCGGCAGCGCCTTGGGTATCAGCCGAGCGGCGGTATGGAAGCTGGTGCAACAGCTGCAGGCTCAGCAAGTGCCGGTGGTCTCCCGCCAGGGGCGCGGCTACTGCTGGGACGGAGCGACGGATTTGCTCAGTCAGGCCGCCATCACCGGTGCCCTGTCTGAGCCTGTCGCCGTGATGCTTGAGGTGCTGTGGCAGACCGCCTCCACCAACAGCCTGCTGTTAGAGGCAGCCCGCAGCGGCAGCATTCATCGCCGGGTTATTTTGGCCGAACAGCAAACCGGCGGGCGCGGACGACGCGGGCGCACCTGGGTCAGCCCCTTAGCGCAAAATCTCTACCTCTCCCTCGGTTGGCACTTTGAGGCGGGCATAGCCCAGGTGGAAGGCTTGAGCCTTGCCGTGGGGGTGGTGGTGGTGCAGAGCCTGCAGGCGCTGGGGATTGAGGGCTTATCATTAAAGTGGCCCAACGATATCTGGCTGCACGGCCGCAAACTGGCCGGGGTATTAATTGAGGTGGGCGGAGACTTATCGGGGCAGTTCCATTTGGTGCTGGGGCTGGGGCTCAACAGCCATATGCCCGTTGAAGAGGCGAGCGCTCAGGGGTGGGCGAGTCTTTTGGAGCAACGGGTGCTCAGTCGCAACCTGCTGGCTGCGCGTCTCATCGACGCCCTTAGCCAATTGCTGGAGGTGTTTGCCGCTAGGGGCTTCGTCTATTACCAGCAGGAGTGGAACCGCTTAAACGGCTTGGCCGATTGCGCGGTGTTGATTGATCAAGCCGGCACCTTGGAGGAGGGCGTGTGTATCGCCGCCGCACCCAATGGTGGCCTGCAGGTGCGCACCAGCACGGGACTGAAAACCCTGCTCGGCGGCGAAATCAGCCTGCGCCTGCAGCCGAACAGGGTGTAAGCCATGTCCCGGTTAGAGATCGATCTTGGCAACAGCCGCGCGAAATGGCGCCTACCCGCTCTGAGCCTGAGTGGCAACCTGCCGAGCAACGCATTAACGGCCGCCGACGAATTGCCGCCAGAGTGGGCTGGCCTGCAGGTAACCAGCATTTGGCTCGGCTCGGTGTTGGCGGAGGCCGATACAGAGTCCGCCATTGCCAAGCTGCAGCGCTTCTTCGCCTGTGACGTGCATCGCGCTTACAGCAGCCCTGCAGCGCCCGGGCTAATTAATGGCTATGCTGAACCGAGCCGCTTGGGTGTAGACCGCTGGTTGGCGCTTTTGGCGGCCCGGCAACACAGGGGCGGCGATCTGGTGGTGGTGGATGCGGGAACCGCTATCACACTGGATTTGGTGCGCGCCGATGGCACTCACCTTGGGGGCTATATCCTGCCGGGAGTGGCCCGCCAGGCGCAGAGCCTGTGGGGTGGCACCGGTCGCGTACAGGTTGAGCGCGCGGCGATGCAGCCGCGTTTTACACCTGGGCAGACCACACAGGAGTGCGTGGCGGCCGCCATCACCGCCGCCATCGCAGGCCTATGCCTATTGGCGCGGCAGTCGCTACCTGAAGCGGCCTGGTGCCTAACCGGCGGCGATGCCGACTGGCTTGCCGCCATCTGCGGTGAATTGCACCTCAGTCATGCGTTCTATCCCGACCTGGTGTTAGACGGCCTGGCCTGGGCGCAGATGCAGGTGTACCCCGCACCACAACTTAATTGAATAAACCCCTATGCGTTGGATTTTTTTCTCTCTACTGGCCGCTAACCTGGGCATCTTCATTTGGTGGCAAACCGCCAAACCCCCCGCCAGCCCGGTGGCCCACAAATATATAACACCTGCCGGGGTGGGTTCGGTGGTGTTGCTCAGCGAAGCGGACAAGCAAGCGGGCGGCCCGCCCAGCCCTGTGCCACCAGCGCCCGAGGCGATCCCGGTGCCGGTTACCCCAAATCCAGAAGCGGCTCCGGCGCCTGCTGACAAGGTCGATAACAGCCACGCTCAGTGTGTATTGGTGGGGCCCTATGAGAACAGCGATCAGGTGCAGCAGGTGCTGCAAAAATTGCAGGCGAAGGAAATCAACGCCCATCTGTTTGAATTGGAGCTGGCGGTCTCCGGTGGTTTTCAGGTGTACCTAGATGGCTTTGAAAATCGCGCCCAGGCGAAAAAACGCTTAGATGAGCTTCAGGCGGGCGGCATTGACAGCTTTATCGTGCCCAAGGGCGAGTTTATTAACACCATCGCCCTGGGTTCGTTTGACCAAGAAGGCGCCGCCAAGGGCCAACAGGAAAAGCTCGCCGCCGCTGGAATCGCGGCCAAAATCCGCGAAAGCAAACGCCCGGTGATGGAGTTGTG
>DAOQGS010000417.1:0-3686 GCA_035338675.1 Cellvibrionaceae bacterium | reverse complement strand
CGTCACTCGATCACGCGCGGCACCAGGAACAGCCCCGATTCCACCGCCGGGGCTGCTACATTTTATTGCGCCAGGTGCCCAACCCGCCCCCCACTGTGCGGGGCAAAGATGCGATCCCGGTGCCCGCGATGATCGGTCAGTCCCTGCGCAACAGTGAATTGGCGCGGTTGAACGTCGGTATTTTTTCGTTACATTTTATTTTGTCCGCCCTGTTTGTGGCTCTGCCGCTGGCTATGCAGGATGCGGGTATCGCGGCTACTGACCACTGGCAATTTTACGGGCCGATTTTGGCGCTGGCGTTTATCGCCATGATGCCGTTTATGCATCTGGCCGAGCGCAAGCGCAAGGTTAAGCCTGTGCTGCTGGCGGCCATTGCGGGCTTGGTGGTTGGTTTAGTGCTGCTGCAGCTGGCGGGCACCGCCTGGCTGGGCTGGGCGGGCGGGCTGTTTGTGTTTTTTATGTCGTTTTGCCTCCTAGAAGCAACGCTGCCCTCCCTGCTGAGTAAACAGGCGCCCGCCGGTGCTAAGGGCACCGCCATGGGGCTGTTTTCCACCTGTCAATTTCTCGGTATCTCCGCTGGCGGCAGCTTAGGCGGCTATTGGGTGCAGCACCACAGCACCCTAACGGTATTTTATTACGCCGCCGTGTTGGCAAGCCTGTGGTTTGCGCTCGCCTTATTTATGAAAAAACCTGTATATTTAACCAGTTTGTCTGTGGCCCTGCAGCAGGAGCCCAGCGTTGAGGCTTTAAAACAGGCGATTCCTGGTGTGCAGGAAGCGGCCTGGGTGCAGGAGCAGGGGCTGTTGCATTTGAAGGTGAAGGATGAAGAATTTGATCGCCAGCAGTTGGATCAGTACCTGGCGCGGTTAACGGCGCTCTAGCATCTACCGCCCGCAGGGCGCATCATGGTTTAGTTTTTTATTGAAGAGGAGGCTCATCGTGGCTCGAGGCGTAAACAAAGTAATTTTAGTGGGCAATGTTGGCCAGGACCCAGAGGTGCGTTATACCGCTGGCGGTTCGGCCATTGCCAATCTCAGTATCGCCACCTCCGAGGCCTGGCGGGATAAACAATCCGGCCAGATGCAAGAGCGCACCGAATGGCACCGGGTGGTGTTTTGGGCGCGCCTGGCGGAAATCGTCGGCGAATACGTAAAAAAAGGCAGCAAAATTTATGTGGAAGGCCGCCTGCAAACCCGCAAGTGGAGCGACCCCCAGGGGGTTGAGCGCTACACCACGGAGATTGTGGCCTCCGAGCTGCAACTGCTGGATGGTCGCGGTGCTGGCGGCCCTCAAGCCGGTGGTGCCGATGATGGTTATGGCGGTGGCTATGGCCAGGGCGGTTATGAACCCGCCGGCAATTATGGCGCTGCCCCTGCCTACGCTGCCCAGACACCCCAGCCCCAGGCTCCGGCTCGCAACCCGGCCCCCAGCTATCCGCCGCGCCAAGCCCCCAGTCGCCCGGCTCCAGCCAATCAAGCGCCGCCCCAGCCAGCCCCTCCGGCCATGGACTCGTTTGATGATGATATTCCGTTTTAATTGTCTGCTCGGTTAGTCGTCCAGTCATGTACTGAAGATCAATCGAGTAGAGCAAAGTTGAAATAAAAAGGCCGCCCTAGGGCGGCCTTTTTATTTTTGCCTAAGTTCAGCTGTGTTTACTGTGCGGGGCTTTATGTAATTGCGTGGGTAACAGTAAACCTGCATAAATGGGTGCGCTTAAATCACCATAATGCCATCAGCTTCCACCACCGCGCCTTTGGGTAATTCTTTAACGCCTATGGCTGCGCGGGCGGGGTAGGGCGCTTCGAAAAACTCGGCCATCACAGTATTGACGATGGGAAAGTTGCTCAAATCAGTGAGAAATAAATTCAATTTAACTATGTCTTTGAGGTCGCCATCGGCGGCTTGGCAGACGGCCTTTAAGTTTCTGAATACTTGGCGCGCCTGTTCTGCAAAATCCCCTTCAACCAGAGCCCCAGTCGCCGGTACCAAGGGAATTTGCCCTGATAGGTAAACGGTGTTGTGCACTTTTACCGCCTGTGAGTAGGTGCCTATGGCCGCAGGGGCTTTGTCGGTAAAAATAATGGCTTTATTGGTCATAAAAAAATTCCAAGACAAAGGGCGGCAGCTGCCGCAGGAGGGTTAAAGAGAAATTAACTTTTGGCGCGGGAGACTTTGCTGACGCTGCGCATGGTGCGCACGCGGCGCATAACATCCGCCAAATGAACCCGGTTGCGCACGCCGATGGTCAGCGTAATTACCGAATGCTGCGCATCCCGCTCGCTGACATTAATGCCTTCAATGCTGGTGCGCGTTTCGGCGATGCGGGTGGCCAAGGAGGCAATAATACCGCGCTCGGATTCCACTTCCACGCGAATATCGGTAAGAAATTCTCCGGCCACTTTGATAGACCAATTCACCTCGGTGATATTTTCGCGCTTGCTGCGTAAGTCGGTGACGTTTTTACAGGATTCTCGATGCACTACCAAACCCTTGCCGGTACTCAAATGGCCGACAATCGGGTCGCCGGGGATGGGGCGGCAACAGCGGGCGAAATTAATTAACAAGCCGTCGGAGGAATCAATGGTGAGGGGCGCAGGGGTATAACCGTTATTTTCGCCGTCGGGTTTTAAACACTGCGCAACAGAAAGCGCGACCCGTTTGCCCATACCGATGCTTTCATACAGCTCTTCCACACAGCTAACTTTGTTGGCTTCTAATAAATGGTTAAATTCCCGCTCGGCCAATTGTTCCAGTTGCATGCCTAAATTGCTGAGCGCGCGGCTGAGCATACGTTTGCCCAATTCCACCGATTCCATATGGCGCTGGTGTTTTAAATAGTGGCGAATGGCGGAGCGAGCTTTGGCGCTCACCACAAAATTCAGCCAGTTAGGATTGGGTTGGGAGGATTCTGAGGTAATAATTTTAATTTTTTGCCCGCTTTGTAGCGCTTGCGACAAAGGCGCCGGGCGGTCGTTAATGCGGCAGGCAACGCAACGGTTGCCCACTTGGGTGTGCACTGCATAGGCAAAATCAACTGGAGTTGCGCCCTGGGGCAATTCGATAATTTCGCCTTTAGGGGTAAATACATATACCTCCTCGCGAAACAAATCCATTTTGACGTTTTCAACAAATTCAATGGAGCTGCCGGTGTGTTGTTGCAGCTCTAAAATACGCGAAATCCAGCGATCCACGCGCGCCACCGGCGGGTCGTTGTGCTCATCGCCACCGACGGATTTATACAACCAATGGGCGGCTATGCCGCGGCCGGCTAATTCGTCCATTTCTTTGGTGCGAATTTGCACTTCGATGGGCACACCGTGCATACCAATTAATACAGTATGTAAACTCTGGTAGCCGTTTATTTTCGGAATGGCGATATAGTCTTTAAATTCCCCGGCCATGGGTTTATACAAATTGTGTACCGCGCCCAGGGTGCGATAACAGGTATTAATATCCTCCACAATAATGCGAAACGCGTACACGTCCATAATTTCGTTAAAGGATTTATTTTTGCTGCGCATTTTGTTGTAAATGCTGTAGAGGTGTTTCTCCCGCCCGATAACATCGCCAATAATGTCCTCGCGGGCTAGGCGCGCTTCAATGGCGGCCTGAATATTCTCCACCAGGGCTTTGCGGTTGCCGCGCACTTTTTTTAAGGAGGCGTGTAAACGTGCTGCCCGCAGGGG
>DAOQGS010000416.1:0-3696 GCA_035338675.1 Cellvibrionaceae bacterium | reverse complement strand
ATTAATGATCGGAGTAATTATGTTTGAACACGCAGAACTCAAAGGTGAAAAACACCGCATCTTACAAGCCGCTGACACCTATACCGCCCCGGAAATTTTAGAATCTCGGGAAACGGCCGCCGGGCGTTTACAACACACGGTGGTTAATGCCTTATTGGTGGAGCGCTATTTACCGCCGGAACAAAAAGGCGATAGCTGGCCCCACGACGCCACCGGCACGCCCTGGTGGACAGTGGTGGCGCGGCCACCCCACGTGGGTTTGGTGGCGGCATTTAATGCCGCAATGGGCGGCAGCTATTTACGCAAGCTGGACCCGAAACACAATGTAGTGGCCTTTGCCGCCCAGGGCGAAGAAGTAATTATGAATAAGGGCGAATATTGTGTGGTGCGCGCCAGTGATAAAACCGAACTGCGCCAAGCGAATTTAGTGGCCTTACGGGCTTCGTATTACGCCTAAAAGCGCAAGGCCCGTCCGAATGTAATATCCCATTCGGGCGGGCATTTATTTTTGCGCTCACACCCAAATTGCGCGCAATAATTTCCAATCCCGGCAACTCCCACCGGTAGGTGTATTTTTGGATGAGCATTTTATGGCGCCATCTGGCCCGCTAACTGAAGAGCATATCGCTAAGATGGTGGCCGTTTTTTATCAACGCGCCCGCGCCCATCCATCCCTAGGTAGGGTATTTAATACTGTGGTTGCCGATTGGGATCACCACTTGGCGGTGGTGCAGGATTTTTGGTCGCGAGCACTTTTAGCAACTAACCGCTACAGCAAGCACCCCTACCCGGCCCATGTGGATTTACCGATAAAACGCGAACATTTTGCCCAGTGGCTAGAATTATTTCGCCCGGCGGCCCTAGAGAATTTACCCCAAGAGGACGCGTACACAGCAATCGCAAAAGCGGAACAGATTGCCGAGAGTTTCCGCCGTGGCTTATTTCCGTTTGATCCTATTAATTAAATTAATGTGACATGCAAGCGCGCCCACTGCGCCTGTGCTCACCAGGGTAATACTGTTGAAATAACAACCCTGGCCCCATTATCTGGGCAAATTTCAACAGCGCGTATTCCCGTGGAAATTACACAACCCAACGCCCTATCCAGCGCAATCGATAATAAGGCCTATTATTGACCCGGCGGCATTTAATGCCGGGTTAATAATGGCGGCAAGGATGCCGCACTCGGCGGTGCAAACCGCCGCGAGCTGCGCAAAAACAAGAAAATCCACGTATTTTCGCCAGTTTTTGCGCTGCGAAGGTCAAATAGATCAGGACGATCTATTTGACCGCCGGGTTAATAGGTGCACTGAAGCTATAGCTGGTGTGCATATTGCTTTGGCAGGTTCCTATTTTTATAGGTTGGTTATTTCTAACCAACTGCTGCTGAGCTTTTCTGTATACCATGTGGATTGTTTCGATCGCCTTACGCCGCCCCTACACCTTCGTTGTGGCGGCACTGCTTATTGTGCTCGCCATGATTTATGTGCTTGGCAAAATGGCGACGGATATTTTCCCGGAAATAAAAATTCCCGTGGTGGCGCAATTGTGGGAGTACAAAGGCCTCACCGCTAAAGAGATGTCAGACCGCATTACCTCCCAAGCCGAACGGGAATTGGGTCAGGCGGTGGATAATATTGAACATACCGAAGCCTTTTCGGTTGCGGGCCTGGCCATTGTTAAAGTGTTTTTTCAGCCCGGCACAGATATTAATGCCGCCATGACCCAAACCACCATGAGCGCTAATGCCGCCTGGCGCTCTATGCCCAGCAGTGCGCAACCCGGCCGCGTGCGCCGCTATTCGGCGTCCGAATTGCCGGTGGTGCAAATGGGTATTTCCAGCGATACCTTATCGGATATTGAAATTGGCGACGCAGCGGGAACTGTATTGCGGCCTATTGTTTCGCAGAAAAAGGGCCTCACCCTCACAGCGCCCTTCGGTGCGCGCAGCAGGCAAATATCAGTCGATATAGATGCCAACGCCCTACTGGCTAATAATTTAACCCCAGCAGAATTGGTAACGGCCATGGGGGCACAAAATTTAATACTGCCCACCGGCACCATGAAGATTGATGACAGTGAGTTTGATATTAAATTAAACGGCTCGGTGCCCAATATTAATGAAATAGGCCTGTTGCCCATCCGCAGTGAACAGGGCCGTACCCTACTCGTGCGCGATGTGGCCAATGTACACGATGGGTTCTCGCCCACCACTACACTCGCCCGCCAAAATGGCTCTCGCAGCGTATTAAATTCCGTACTCGCCTATGGGGGCGTATCAACAATTGATGCCGTCAATTTTATTAAGGATTCCATCCCCGAAATGCTGCGCAAAATGCCCGACGGGGTGAATATAAAATTGATGTTCGACCAATCGGTATTTGTGCGCTCGGCGATTAATAATGTACTGCACGAAGGGCTGATTGCCGCCAGCCTCACAGCCACCATGATTTTATTATTTCTGGGCAACTGGCGCAGCACCTGCATTATTGCCGTGCCTATCCCGCTATCTATTATGGTGTCACTAATCTGCCTGTATTTAATTGGCCAGACGATTAATTTAATGACCCTGGGCGGGCTTGCCTTAGCCGTGGGTATTTTGGTGGATGATGCCACGGTGGAAATTGAAAATATTGAACGGCAGATGGCCCTGGGCAAAAACCCCATGCAAGCTATTTTGGATGGCGCCGAGGAAATCGCCATGCCGGCGTTGGTTTCCACCTTGTGTATTTGTATTGTGTTTGTGCCGATGTTTTTTTTAACCGGTATAGCCCAATACCTGTTTGTCCCCCTGGCGCAAGCGGTGATTTTTGCCATGCTCGCCTCGTATATTATCTCGCGCACACTAATCCCCACTCTGGTGATGTTTATGATGCGCAATCACCATCACAGCAAAGAGGCGAGCAATAATCCGGTTGCGCGCAGTTTTGCCAAGTTGCATACAGGGTTTAATCGAGGTTTTGAACGATTGCAACAGCAATTTGCCGCCTTGCTTACGGCTATTTTCCGCCGCCGCAAACAATGTGCGGCGGGGTTTTTAATATTTTGCATAGGCTCCTTAGGGCTTTATCCACTGCTGGAGCAGGATTTATTCCCCACTGTGGATAGCGGTCAGCTGCGGTTGCATATTCGCGCGCCCTCAGGCACACGCCTTGAGCAAATGCCTTATTTAGTGGATCAAATCGAAAGCCATATACGAGAAGTGATTCCAGATGCACAGGAGGGCGACATTCTGGATATCATCGGCGGCCCTTACAGCACTATTAATACGCTGAACGGTAATTCCGGCACCGCCGAGTCATCCGATTCAGAAATTATGATCAGCTTCAAGCGCGGCGCGCTGGGTGCGGATGATTTTATGCGCGAGCTGCGTTTGCAATTACCTCAAGCTTTTCCCCAGGTTGAGTTCTTTTTTCAGCCACCGGATCAAATTAGCCAGACCCTAAATTTTGGTATACCCGCCCCCATTGACGTGCAGTTTATTGGCGGCAAACAAACGGAAACTATTCCATTGGCACAGGACGTAACGAATGAACTGCGTAAAATTCCAGGTTTAGTGGATGTAAACGTCTTTCAGCGTTTAAGTAAACCCACCCTGGCATTGGAAATGAATCGCACCCAATTACAGCAGCTGGGTTTAAGTGCGCGCAATGTGGCCGAAAATATGTTGATTGCCTTAAGCGGCAGCATGCAAAC
>DAOQGS010000415.1:0-3721 GCA_035338675.1 Cellvibrionaceae bacterium | reverse complement strand
CGCCAAATTTAACGCCGCCAGAGCTAGCAAGGTAGTATTTCAACAAGCTGTTAATTTGCCGCCCGCGCTTAAAAGGGCAATAAGGTGTGCTAAATAGTTACCTACCACTTAATATAGCGCCCAAACACCTCACCAAAATCGTAATTCTGAATTTCTTTGCGGCGCTCGTTATAGTGGGCCTCTACCTGCAAAACCGTTTGGTTAATAATATCCGGCAGGCTCAGCACTACTTGTTCGGGCAACTCCCGCAACACAAACATGCCATTTACCGCCGCGCAGGTGTGGCGCAGGGTTTCCATTTGGCGGTGGATTTCCCGGCATTTTTCGCCTATTACCGTAAGCGCCTTGTAAATATTTTTCACCCGCTCAATTTGGGTTTTATCTATATCAATGGAATATTCTTTATCGGCAAGTTTAAATTTTAATTCCACGTCTAAATCCACCGTACCCGCTGTTTCAATGCGCACGTGGCTCACCGGGTGGTGTTTATAGGGGTAGCGGTGCAGCAGGCGCTTTTTACTCACCGCCGAGGAGCCATCTAAGTGAATCATGGCTAAATTGGTAAAACAGTATTCATCAGTTTTGGATTTAATCACCACATAAATGTGCTCACCATCCTCTGCAAATACATAGTCATCCACATCGGCCTTATCAAAATCCTTTTTATCCAGGATTTTGCCAATATCACTTAGGCCCAATACATCTGCCGCCAAACTTTTAAACATAGTCTTCCCCTTCTTTTTAAGAATAAATAATTAAACTGCGCCGGTTTTAATCGGGCACAACCAAGCGGCAGAACAGTACTTCAATCATAAAGCCCGTAGAAGCCGCCACGCAGCGCCAGTGAATATCCACATCCCACAACCGCAGCGCGTAGGTGCGCTCACTAGTGTAGTCCTGATAGGAGGGCCTAGGGTCTTGGCTTAATACCTGGGCGGCAAGTTCGGCCAGCTTGGGGTAGCGCGCGTTTAACTCGCTAAATTGCGCCTGAGCCTGCGGGGAAAACTGCACGGCAATTAATGCGGGCGGCTCTGCGGCCCAGTCGTTGCGGGCATTTTCAATTACATCGGCATAGGGCAAATAGGGTTTGATATCCAGTACCGGGGTGCCATCGAGCATATCCACCCCGCCGAGGGTTAAGCGCACCTGGGGCTCCAGCTCAACTTTAAGTAGGCTCACCACGGAGAGGCCTAGGTTATTGGGCCGGTTGGGGGAGCGGGTGGCAAACACGCCGAGGGTTTTATTGCCGCCGAGCCTCGGCATTTTCACCCGTGGCTTCCAGCCGCCGTAGCCAGCATGAAAGACAAACTCCACCCACAGATGGCTCACCCCCTCAAGGCCTGCCACTGCCTCCGGGTTGTTAAAAGGTGGCAGCAGGACTAACTGGCCGGTGGCGGCAGGGGCCAGGCCCGGCTGGCGGGGTATGCCGAACTTCTGGCTAAAACAGCTGTGAATAATGCCGATGGGGGCAAGGGTGTAGGCCATAAACGCGCTTCATAACAAAAGCGCTTATTCTAGCCGGTTCACCACCGGCTCAGGCTCTATGGCAAAGGTGCCCGCGTAGCGGAATATCTGCCCGAACAACGGGTGGGTAAGGCGAAAGTCCATAGCGAAGTGGTGCTCGTCCAGCCCCTGCTCTTCAATGCTGGTATGGCCCAGCAGCAACCACTCGGGAATGGGGATTAACAGGCTGCCAAGCTTCACCACAAAGCGCACGCCTTCGTAATACAGCTTGCCATTGGCCACATGCACCGCCATCTCCAGCCCCACCATTGGGTTCACAAATTCAATTAAACGATTGCCCTGCCCCGGCACCCAGCGGCTATTGAAATACACCACCTTGCCATCGGGGAAACTAATAGTGCGCCGCCAGCGCTGGCCGCTGGGGCTGTCGAATTTTTCCACCTGGGTGGGCACCTTGGGGCCACTGCGGTTCACCAGAGCGCCCAGCAGCCGCAACAAGGTTAAAAACGGCTGCATCCAGCGGGGGTATTCGATATCCAAGTGCCCCTGCTCCAGGGTATTACCCGCCCTATAGTGCCCCTTAAGTGCTGGGGGTAATTGCTCGAACTGCGCGCCAAGGGCGCTTTGCATCAAACTGCTCATAACTCAACTCCTGGGATGTGTTTAAAAACCATAAGGGCCACCACCAACACCATGGCGATAAACGCCGGTACCCCCAACCAAAACCACATGCGCGCCAGGGCCCAATACTCGGCCGGTAGCGCCTCTTCGGCTGCGGCAGCCTGAGCCGATAGGCTGCGCATACGAATTTGCAACCACACCACCGGCAGCCAACAGGCCCCCGCCAGGGCGTACAGGCCAAGGCTGATCATGACCCAAGGCGTGCTGATGGGCAGGCCCAGATGCAGCACCATCCACAGGCCGCTTAAGGGTTGGAAGATCACGGTCGGGGTGGTGAACAGCCAGTCCGCCAGAACCACATGTTGATTGGTGATGGCTATATGGGCCACCGCGCCGCTGCGATCGGCCATCCATTTGTAAAACGCACTGCCAAGGCCGGTGCCAAACAGCAGCACCATGCTGAGGATGTGTAGGGTTTTAACTAATTCATAACTCATAAACCGCTCCTTCATTACGGGTGAATAAATGCGGTGCCACACCAAGGGGGCTGCGCCCTAAAAACGTCTGCAGGGGTTTAACATCCGCCGTGCTGCCCATCTGCAACATACGCAGGTTGTCCGGCTGCATAAGTGGGCTGATAAACCGCCCCAACTGACAGGCGGCCATCACCAGCCCGGCGGGGATAGGTACAAAACGGGCCGCCCCTAAACCCTGGCTGCTGCGCATCTGTTGCAGCCACTGGGCAAAGCTCACTACCTCTGGCCCCACCACATCTAAAGTCTGCTGGCCGCCCTTCTGCGCCAAGCAGCGCAGTACGGTTGCGACTAAATCGCTGATATGCACCGGCTGCACCAGCTGCTCACCAGAGCCCACCAGGGGCACCAGGGGTAAGCGGGACAGGCGCATAAACAAACTACTACTGGCACCACCTTGGCCGTACACCAGGGAGGGGCGCAGTACAAACCAGTCGAGGGGCAGGCGGCGCAGGGCGTCATCGGCGGCGCGTTTACTCAGGTGATAGGCCGTCACCGCCCGCTCATCAGCCCCCAGGGCGGAAATCTGTATTACCTTGCCCACCCCTGCCTGCTGGCAGGCGTTAAAAAGAGCCTGGGGGGCGTGGCGGTGCAATACATCAAACCTCTGGCCGCCCCCTTCGGCGATGATGCCCACGGCGTTAATCACCGCGTCCACCCCTGCCAGTAGCGGCAGCCAATTGCCCGCCGCCTGCATGCGGCTAAAGTCCACTCCATGACGGCGGCTGACCGGCACCAGGGTATGGCCCTGCTGTGTGAGCGCACGGCTTAGGGCGCTGCCGATAAATCCGCTGGCGCCGGTTAAAAGGATGTGCATACGTCTTGGCCTCCAAGGCTCTTGTGTTGCTTACGATTGCTGAAACCACAACTGGAGTTTGGGAGGTTGTACGCGGGAATACTTCCGCTGCGATCAGAGCGGAACAAAAAAGCCCTCCGGATGGATCC
Organism: Cellvibrionaceae bacterium; assembly: GCA_035338675.1. Lineage (GTDB taxonomy): Bacteria > Pseudomonadota > Gammaproteobacteria > Pseudomonadales > Cellvibrionaceae > CAMCXE01. The sequence goes on along the minus strand of DAOQGS010000415.1, from coordinate 158 downwards.
ATACGAAGGTTTGAGTAGTTAAACCTAAAAGCCGCAGCTGAACTCTACTACGGCTGCCTAATACTTGAATCTGCACGCTTTTTTGTCAAAATTTGACTCACCCTAGTGGTGACTACTGCTTTCGCCAAATTTTGACAAAAAAGCGCCCATATTCAGCG
>DAOQGS010000414.1:0-3727 GCA_035338675.1 Cellvibrionaceae bacterium | reverse complement strand
AATGAAAAAATACCAAAGGTTTTTGCGTGCATAGTAGTGAAGACCCTGCGTAAATCGTCGGCTTGGATGTATCAATGGCGATTGTCGCGGCCCTATATGAAGCTGGGATGTTAAAAAGATGAACTTTTTGTGACGCCTAGAGGCCGTGGGGCCTCAGCTCCCAAAAAGTAGCCGAATGCACATGAGTCTTTTGGCCTGGGCAAGGGGTGGTAATTTTGCGCCGCACTGGCACCTAAAGTTTCCCGTTTACTGGCCGTTAAACGGGATATCACCCAATCAGGAGCGCAGTATGAAACTCGTATCGGCATCATTAGTAAATATAAAACGCGCACGCAGGGAGATGGAGCGAGCTTTTACCGCTGGCAATTGGGAAGACGTTAAGCGCTGGGATCAGTTGGTGGGCAGGGGGCTTGATGCCGCTTTTGATGACCCCAATCGCGATAATGCGGGCTTGGTTGAAGAGTTGGAAAAAGTGCTGGGTTTGTATGCACAAATTGTAATTGGGCTGCCGGAACAAACTGCGCAACAGTGGTTAAATGCACCTATTTCAGTGGGAGAAGGGAAACGGGAATTTAAATAACCTGCAGTTTTTCAGCAGTGTTATTAACCCAGTGGTAAAATAAATCGTCCTGATTTATTTTACCTTCGCTGCACTAAACTTACGAAAATGCGCGGATTTTCTTGTTTTAGTGTAGCTTGCGGCCGTTTGCACCTTTGATGCGGCATCCTTGCCACCGGGTTGATAGCTGGCGATAGGTTTTGATGTATGTTGGCTGTCGCTTGATTAGATAGATTGTTAATGGGGGCGAAGCTGTCGCGTTCGCCCTTTTTAATGTGTGGGGTTTTATTGTCTTTTTAATTATTGTACTTCTCCGTTATTTATAATTCGGCCCAATCCAGGCGGAATTCTTTGAGCACCAACCTATACGTTTTCCTGTCTAAAGTTTGAGGCACATTTACCGCCGCATAAACTCCGCGATTATTGGCGCAAAGGCTATCACCGTAGGATAGGTGGCAAGCCAAATCCAGAAAAAACGGTTTAAGCCAAACAGCCAAGCATTGGCTAAATGAAATAAGCCCATAAAGACTAACCCGGCGTACAGGCTTGCCATGTAATACAGGCTTAAGGGAAAACAAAATTCCACCAGCATAATCAGCCAACCCATCAGCCATAAAATGCGCGGGTGCTCGGCCCAGCGCCGGGTAGCTTGGGTAACAGGATAATGGGTAAAGGCAAACACTTCCCAAAGCGCGCGGCCATTGCGCCACTGGGGATTCACCAGTTTTACCCAGCCGGATTGCCAGTAGGACAAACACAGCTGAATACACAGATAGCCCGCCGCCCCCAAGCGCCAAGCGGGGCTAGTGGTGGATTCGGCAATGGCCATGGCGAGGCTTAATTGCAGAGTCATAAGATCACTGCCGCCGCAATAGGGGCCGCCAAAGCGTTTAAGGCTTAGTATGCCCACCAGCAAAATCCCCCAACAGGCGAGTGCTCGAACGGCTTGGCTGATTAGGGCAAGGGGTGCAAGGGTTTGTTTGGTAACAAAAGCTTGCGCTGTGCCCCATAAATGGCTGGCCCAAGGGGCGCCCTGCGCTAGCGCGCCGCAGCAAAATCCAGCAATAATCCCCACCAGTAATAAAGCGGCGGCCCAGGCGCGTAAGGCGGCTAGGCGCCGCTCACCGCTTGAGGCCTGTTGATGCTCCAATGCCTGCCCAAAAACAGCCAGGGCGAGGCCCAGTTGGCTCAACAGTAGCCCTAGGCTTATGGGCATAAACGTGTATCCCTCTGCCAGAGGGCGGCCAGCTCGCTCACGCAGCGGGCGTCGCTGGTGTATACCGGGATGGCCGTTAAATTGCCTGTGGTTTCCCACTGCAGTTGCTCGACTCGCCAGCGCAGGCTCGCCTCGGGCGAAGGCGGCACTAACTGGCCAAAGTGAATGGCTTGAGCGAGGGCGAGAAAAATATTCTCCACGGCGCTGGCATCCTGCTCGTCGAAGAGGCGCACGGCGCAACTTTGCACGAATAAGAGTTTGTTGCCCCGAGGGTTTAAGAACAGCCTGGCCAGGTGCTCGCGTACGGGCAAGCTGGCAGGCTTAGGGTAGTATTCCAGCCAGGGTTCGGCATCAAATTGCAGCATTAAACGCGGGCTCGGCCCGATGCTGTTAAAAAAACGCCAGGAGGGAAAAAGAATGGGCAGCAGTAAGCGCAGCATAAGGGGGCTCGTTTAACCTGTTACCCCAGTATAGGCAGGCAATTTAACGCCTAAGGCAATTATCAACTTAACACGAGGTTATCCATGAGCAATCAGCACCGATGGAAATTCAGTCGCATAGGCGGTTTTGATCAGGCCTTAATTACCAGCAAGGAGGATCTGCTCAGCCTTGAGCAGCTGGATCAAAAACTCTGGGCGGCCCTGAGCTGCCCGGTAAAAGGCCTGCAGTTGGACGAGGCTATGTTGGCGGCTATTGATGTGGATGGCGATGGCCGGGTGCGGGTGCCGGAGATAGTGGCGGCGGTGAACTGGGCCTGCAGTGCGCTGAAAGACCCCAACTTGCTGCTGAGCAGCGCTGATAGCCTGAACCTGAGTGACTTTAGCGACGGCGAGTTGGGGCAAAAACTGCTGGCCAGCAGTAAAGAAATCCTTATTGCCCTGGGTAAGGCTGAGCAAACCGTCATTAGCCTACAAGACGCCCAAAGCCAGGAAGCCATAGTGGCCAATACCCGCTTTAACGGTGATGGCGTGGTGCCCCTGGCCGCTACAGACGATGAACAATTACAGGCGCTGCTTAACCTGATTATGCACACCCAGGGCGAAAGCACCGATTTAAGCGGCAAACCCGGCATCAACCAAGACGCCCTGGCCGGATTTTTTAAGGCCCTCAACGAGCGCTTAAGCTGGCTGGATGAAGCAGGCCCAACGGTCAAACCCTTAAGCGACAACTGCGAGGGAGCCTATAAAGCACTCTTGGCGGTGCAGGGCAAAATTGATGACTTCTTCAGCCGCACCCGCCTGGTGGCCTTTGATAGCCGCAGCCAGGAGCAACTCAACAAACCGGTCTCGAGCCTGGAAACCCTCGGCAGCAGCGATTTGTCCTCCGCCTGCGACGAAGTCAAACACTTCCCCCTCGCCCTGGTAAGCGCCGATGCCAAGCTGCCTTTGGCGGACGGCATCAACCCGGCCTGGCAGGCCGCCATGGCGGATTTTGTCGCCCAGGTGGTAACGCCTCTGCTGGGCAAAGACCTAACCCACTTGGAATTTAATCAGTGGCAGAGCCTTAAAGCCACCTTTAATGCCTACCAGCAGTGGCTGGCGGCGGAGAAGGGTGCAAGCCTCAAGGGCATCTGCGCCGATGAGCTGCGCCGCTGGGCGGACCCTAAGTGGCAGGCGGCTTTGGAGGATTTAATGCAGCGGGACTTGGCTATGGCGCCGGCAGTAAAGGCCTTCGCCGATGTGAAAAAAATCCTGCTGCTGCGCCTGCATCTTAAAAAACTGCTCAACAACTTTGTTAACTTCACTGAATTTTATGGCTCCGTGGGCCAGGCGGTATTCCAAGCGGGCACCCTTTATTTGGATGGCCGCGCCTGCGAGCTGTGTATCCGCGTGGACGACGCCGCCAAACACGCAACCCTGGCGGGTTTAAGCAAGTGTTTTTTAGCCTACTGCGATTGCACCCGCAGTGACGGTGCCAAAATGACCATCGCCGCCGCCTTTACGGCCGGTGAT
>DAOQGS010000413.1:0-3730 GCA_035338675.1 Cellvibrionaceae bacterium | reverse complement strand
GCCGCCGACCCGGTTGCCATTCACGCTCGTTGACGGCGTGAATGGCAACCGGGTCGGCGGCGCCGGCACGCCGCTGGATCCTCGCCTCGGTCCGCTGCAAAACAACGGCGGCGCCACGCTCACGTATTTGCTGCTGCCGAGCAGCCCGGCGCGCGACGCGGGCGATCCCGGCTTCGACGGCGCCGGCCTCACGGATCAACGCGGTGCGGCGCGCGTCGTCAATGGCCGGGTGGACATCGGCGCGCTCGAGGCGGCGACCGGGTTGTTGGTGTATTACCCATTCGATAATTTCAATCCGGCGGACGCGCTGGGTTCATCATCGCTCACGTATCAAGGGGACGGCGGGGTGTGGTGGAATACCGACCACCGCGGTCAGGGCAGTTGCTTGCGGCGGGTGTTGATCAGAAGACGGAACTGCATAAATCCACAACCAGTAAAGTTGCGCTCTCCAAACATACCGGCGATCTAACCCTAGGCGCCAATAGCCTCACCCAGGTGAGCCTGGAACAACCGCCCCAGGCCGTGTTGGTGGACGACGCCTCCCTAAGTGCCGCCGCTGTCGCTCAGCTTAAGTCCCTCGCCGGTAGTAAAAGTGTGGATATTAAAGATGCCGCAGGCCAGGCTTTTAAGGGCTTGGCCGTTACGCCTGCGGCCTACGCCCAATGGCAGCAGGGGCAGAGTGATAGCCCCCGCCGAGTGCGCGTATTGAGTGCGGAAGGCTACATAGACCAGTTGGCGGCCGATCGTATACAGGGCGCCACGGCGGTGGATGCCAGCGTGCAAAACCCCAGCAAAATCGAGCTGTACGGCAAACACATAGAGCTGGGTGAGGACGCTCAGGTGGCGGCTAAGGGCGGGGCTATTAAGTTGGTCGCCACCGATGGGGTAGAGCCCATGAAATCCACACGATCTGATTCGGTCGATGCGTCTGTACATTTTGCCGAGGGCGCCTCGCTGGATGTGTCGGGTGCGCAGGTCAATCTGGCTATGGAGCGCAATTCTCTGGAAGTAGAAGTGCGCGGCAACGAGGTGCGCGACCAACCCCTGCAGCGGGATGGTGTACTGCGCGGGCAAAAGGTGCGGGTGGACGCGCGCCTAGGCACCAGCATGGTGGACACCAAAGGCAGCCAGGAAAAACAGGCCAAAAGCGTGGCCGAGCGCTCCACTCAGGGCGGCTCGGTGCAGGTGTTATCGGAAGGTGCTGTGGATTTTGACCCGAACTCCCAAGTGAATATCAAGGGCGGCAAGGTAAATTACAGCGGCGGTGAACTGGTTACCACGGGCCTAATTAAAGACGGCAAGGTAGTGGATATCAGCGCGGCGGACCCCAACCAGGTGTACGAAGGCCTGCAAACCCTCAGCCGCTATGAAGAGGGTTATACCGATGTGCAGGATGCGGGGCGTTTGGAAATTAAGGCGCGCAATCTGCAGCTGGATGCCAATGTGCTGGCCGGGCAGGCGCCGGGGCAGCGGCAGCTGGACATAAAAAGCCAGCCTAAGCAGGGCAGCCTTTTGCTCGATCTTAATTATTTCGACGTTGACGCCAACAACATCCAAAAGCTTACCGGGCAATCGGTGTGGCTGAGTCCTCTGCGTCCGGAGGGCATGGATCTTAAGCGGGAAACTTGGTTGAACCCGCAACTGATCAATGCCGCGAGTCTCTCCGAGCTGCAGTTGTTCCTGCGGGGGGATTTAACCCAAGAGCGTGGAGGGGATATACATCTAGCCCCAGGCGGCAATTTTACCGCTCAGGCCCAGGAAATTCTGTTGGCTGGCACCATCGACGCCTCTGGCGGAAACATTGATATCAGCAGCCAACCCGCTGTCGGTCGCGGGCAATTTAGTAACTCAACCGTCGTTCAAAAGGACGAAGCACAACACACTGTGCAACTGTTGGCGGGGGCCCGTCTGGATGTATCGGGAACCTGGGTCAATCGTTCAGCCTCAGTCGAGCAGGGGCAACAGGCGGTATCGGTATTGGATGGTGGCTCGGTTAAACTCAGTAGCCGAGGCGACCTAATTTTGGATGCTGGGGCCACAATAGCCGCTGAGGCCGGAGCCCTTGTAAGTGCCAGCAACGCATTTACCGGCGGCAAAGGGGGAGCGATCAATTTAAAGGCGGCCTTTCCGGCCACACAGGTGAAGCTTACCCTTGAGGCTGATCTATTAGCCCGTGGCTTTAGCCAAAACGGCAGCCTCAGCATTAATCTGCCCGCCCTGCAAATAGGCCAGGGCAATGCCGTTCAGAAAGACATGGCAGCTAAGGTGTTTGGCTACGATTTTTTTGCCGAGGGTGGCTTTAGTAAATACAGCTTCACCACAAACCTAGGCGGCGTGGATATTTTGCCGCAAGAGGGTGCAAGTTTCGCATGGCAACAGCGCAATTGGGTCATGAAGGATAGCGCCTACTTGGCTGCGCAATCGAGTCGCTCAGTGGCGGCACTAGCCGCTAGCCAATTGTTACCGGATTATTTGCGTAAGCCGGTGAGTATTAATATTGCTCAAAACAGACCCAAGAGTTTTTTTGGCTTGGAGCTTGAGAGCTTTGATAAATATCTTCATTTTTCCGACGGAGTTGATTGGCGGTTTGATCCCCTAGCGAAAGTAGATTTTGCTAGCATTAAAAACATGTATGTTGGCGGCTCTATCTATGCTCCGGGAGGCGAACTTAGTTTCAATAACAACCGTCAGTCTAATAATTTATTTTCCTATGATCCAAGTTCAACACTTTGGCTTGGCAAAGAGGCTTGGTTGTCGGTTGCTGGAACATTTATCCCGAGTCCCGGAGAGCCTAATTTATCATTAGGGAAGTTAATAAATGGAGGGCGAATCAGATTTGGATTGTCACCTTTGGATGAGGCTTATACCAATGGTGCTACTCCGACCGGGCGTATCGTGTCAGAGGAGGGCTCAGGAATTGATTTATCTGCATTCAGCGCTACTTTTGATGTGCTGGGTGGAGATGGGTATCGCAAAGAAAGTCGAGCAAGCGACGCAGGCAGTTTGGAGTTTTATATTGCTGACGGTTTGCTTTGGCAGAGCAATGTTTTGGCAAAGAGTTTTCGGGAATTGGGCGCTAAAGGCGCAAGTGTAAGTCTTACTTTGCTCCCCGAAGGCGATTTGCGTTCTTATAACAATGACCAAAAATTTCCCGACTCAAAGCGCGGTTTTGATTTTTTTGCACAGCGCCAACAAGATTTGTTAGAAGGTATGAGTTTTGGGGATGACTTGCCGGTAAATATTTCTAAAATAGATGGTGATGTTGCCCCCTCCTTCAATCGTGTCTTTCTATTTGCCGATGATATAAACCGCTGGAATTTGGACGAATTGAGCTTAGATTCAATTGATAGCGTGCTGAGATACTCTGGCGCTGCTGACAAAGAACTGAGTGCAGATATTCATCTGCGTGATTCGTTTGAATTAACAGTAAAATCATCTCTTAATCTTGATGCAAGGGAAATTGCAGTAGCGGAAGTTGCCCGGGCAGAACTTTATGCGCCTTGGCTGGTTTTGGGCGAACAAACTTACGTAAGTAAAGTTGAGACGAAACAAAATGATATTGATCAACAGGTCAAGCCAATTAAACCCTTTAGGGAGACACTTCCAGCTCAGGGTTATTTAACATTATTTGGCGAGCAGGTTGAGCTTGCAGGTGATCTTCAATTAAATGGCGCAGCCCAGTTCGAACGCGAAGTAACTGGCGAGCGCATCCGCGACAAGATTGCCGCCA
>DAOQGS010000412.1:0-3736 GCA_035338675.1 Cellvibrionaceae bacterium | reverse complement strand
AAGACTCTAATTTGGTGCCTTGACGATCTTTTGTGGTGCCTTTATGGGGCGCAGCCGAGTGCACACCACCGCAGTGGCGGCCCTAAACGCCCGCCTATCAAATCAGAAACCCTTTTGAATTCATGTGGATAGACCGCCCTTATGGCGCTCTTGGGGCCGTGGCATAGGCCTTGCTAAGCCAGCTTCACGACCTAAGAGCGAATTTGATGTGAGCCAGACACCCACAACCGCACCGAGCAAAACCGTCGCGAGCGTGTGCCCCTATTGCGGCGTCGGCTGCGGCATGTTGATGGAGGTGGCGGACAACAAGGTGGTGAAGCTCAGCGGCAACAAACAACACCCCGCCAATTTCGGCCGCCTCTGTACCAAAGGCTCCAGCAGTCACCAAGTGCTCGGCCACTCCGGCCGCCTGGATAAAGCCTATCTGCGCACATCCCGCAGCCAAGCCTCAGTGTCTGCCCCCATGGCCCAGGCCATCGCCCATGTAGCCTGCGAACTCAACCGCATCCGCACCACCTATGGCCCCGGCGCCATCAGTTTTTATGTCTCCGGCCAAATGTCCACCGAGGCTCAGTACTTGGCTAACAAACTCGCCAAGGGGTTTATCGGCACCAACTTAATCGAGTCCAACTCCCGCCTGTGTATGGCCAGCGCTGGGGCCGGTTACAAGTTATCGCTTGGCTCCGACGCGCCGCCGGGCTCCTACCAGGATTTTGAAGCCACTAATCTTTTCTTCGTCATCGGCTCCAATATGGCGGACTGCCACCCGATTTTGTACCTGCGCATGATGGATCGGGTAAAAGCCGGGGCTAAGTTAATTGTGGTGGACCCCCGCCGCACCCTTACGGCGGAAAAGGCCGACCTCTTTCTGCACATCAAACCCGGCACCGACCTGGCGCTCCTCAATGGCATTTTGTACCTGCTGCACAAAGCCGGCCGCACCGATACCGCTTTTATCGAGCGCTACACCCAGGGCTGGCAGGCAGTTGAAGCCATGCTGCCGGACTATACCCCCGAGGCGGTGAGCCGTGTTACTGGCCTGCGGGTGGAAGACATTCAAGCCGCCGCCGATCTGATCGCCGCCGCCCCCGAGTTTATGACCTGCTGGACCATGGGCCTCAACCAAAGTACCCACGGCACCTGGAATACCAACGCCATTTGCAACCTGCACCTGGCCACCGGCACCATCTGCCGCCCAGGCTCCGGCCCCTTTTCCCTCACCGGCCAACCCAATGCCATGGGCGGCCGCGAGATGGGTTATATGGGGCCGGGGCTGCCGGGCCAGCGCAGCCTCTTGGTGGAGTCGGAGCGGGCGGAAGTGGAAGCCATCTGGGGCCTGGCCCCCGGCAGTCTAGGCACCCAACTGGGCAAAGGCACCATCGACCTGTTCGAGCAGATGGTGGCGGGGGAAGTAAAAGCCTGCTGGATCATCTGCACCAACCCGGTGGCCAGCGTACCCAACCGGCAGACGGTAATTGATGGTTTAAAAGCGGCTGAACTGGTTATCGCCCAGGACGCCTTTCTCGATACCGAAACCAACGCCTACGCCGATGTGCTGTTGCCCGGCGCCCTCTGGGCCGAGGCTGAAGGCACCATGATCAACTCCGAGCGCAATATCACCCTCATGCAACCGGCGGTAAACCCGCCCGGCGAGGCCATGGCGGACTGGCGCATCATCGCCGAAGTGGCCAAAGCCATGGGCTTTAGCGAAGGCTTTAACTTCGCCAGTGCCGAAGAGGTATTCGAGGAAATTAAACGCTTTTACAACCCCAAAACCGGCTGGGATTTACGCGGCGTGAGTTTTACGCGCCTGCGCGAATCACCCCTGCAGTGGCCCATGCCCCCTGAGCAAACCAGCTCCCGCAGCCCCCTGCGCTACATCAATGACGGCCGCAGCCAGCCCTTGCATCAAGATGAGCGCGGCGAGCGCCCGGCCTTGGTATTCGCTACCGCCAGCGGCAAAGCACAGTTTCACGCTCGCCCCCACCTGGCTCCGGCGGAAATGCCCTGCGCGGACTACCCGTTGATGCTCAACACCGGCCGGGTGCAGCACCAATGGCACACACTTACTAAAACCGGCAAGATCGCCACCCTCAATAAATTAAACCCCGGCACCTTTATCGAAATTAACCCGCAAGATGCCGCCGCCCTAGGCATTAATAATAGGGATTCTGTGCAGATAAATTCCCGCCGGGGCAGCGCTATTTTGCCTGCAGTTATTACCGACAAAGTGGTGCAGGGCAGCTGTTTTGCGCCTATTCATTGGAATGATGTATTCGGCGAAAACCTCTGTATTAACGCCGTCACCAGCGATTATGTTGACCCAATATCCCAACAGCCGGAATTAAAAGTCTGCGCGGTTGCGTTGCAAAAAATTACGCTGATTAAAACCCTAGAGATAACTGACCCTGTGAGTGAGCCTGCACACCTAAATCACTTAGCCACAGCTTTGGTAGGCGCCCTGCGCCCAGCGCCGGTATTTAATGAAACCGAGCAGTGGTATTTAAGTGGTTTATTAGAAGGGCTTAAGCCCCCCCCGGCACCCACTGAAGTGCCAGTAATTCCGCCTTCCGCACCCTTTAGCAGCGAAAAACGCTACTGGCTGGATGGCCTTTTAGCCGGATTATTTAGCCGCACAGCACAGCAATTGAGCGCTCAACCAAGTCCGTCCACCGCCCCCACCCTGCACCTGTTGTTCGGCTCGCAAACCGGCAATGCGGAAACCCTCGCCAGCACCTGCGCCGCGCAATTCACCCGCGATGGCTGGAATGTAATTGTAAGCAGCATGGATGATTACAACACCGCCCAATTGGCCGAGCAGTCATTATTAATTGTAATTACCAGCACCTTCGGCGATGGCGACGCGCCGGATAATGCGCAGAATTTTTGGCATTTTTTAAGCTCCGTGGCCGCGCCCACACTGCACCATTTAAAATTCACCGTGTTGGCCTTAGGGGATTCCAATTACGATCAATTCTGCGGCTATGGCAAAAAACTCGATGCCCGCCTGTTAGAACTTGGCGCCGAACATCTATTGGGCCGGGTAGAGTGCGACAGCGATTATCAACAACCCTTCGAGCAATGGTTGGAGAATGTAGCGGCAGTTTTAGCACCCTTAAAACCGCACCTTGTACCCGCCGCTGTGCAAGCGGCGGATGCCAAAAAACTAGTTTCGAATGCGCCTGCATTATTTAGCAAAAATAACCCCCATGCCGCCAAATTAATTACCAATCAAAAACTCAACGGCCCAGGCTCTAATAAAGACGTGCGTTTATTTGGTTTTTCCTTAGCGGAAGGCCTAAATTACGAGGCCGGTGACGCCCTAGGCGTGATGCCCAAAAACGATGTGGTTTTGGTCAATGAATTATTGGCACAATTAAATTTGCCTGCCCACACAGATGTAAGCGTGCCCAACTGCGGCTCCATGGCCTTAAGCGATGCGTTAATTCAGCACTACGAAATCGGCAAACCCCACCCGGACACCCTAAAATTCATCGCCGAGCGCTCAAGCAATACAGATTTAAAAACCCTCTTAAATGGCGATAAAAACAGCTTAAAACATTGGCTGTACGGCCGGCAATTAATTGACCTGCTGCGGGAATTCCCTGTTGCGGCAAGTGCAGAAGAGTGGCTGCTGCAGTTAAAAAAATTGCAACCCAGGCTTTATTCCATCGCCTCCAGCCCAAAAGCCTATGGCGATCAAGTGCAGCTGTGTGTATCGGCGGTGCGTTATGGC
>DAOQGS010000411.1:0-3747 GCA_035338675.1 Cellvibrionaceae bacterium | reverse complement strand
GGGCATCAGCATGGTGCGCCAATGGACAAATGAATCATTTGCCAGTAAAGCAGACAGCGCATTTGCCAAGATTCAAGCGGCTTTACCGCCGAATCTGCAGGGTGAAATTCAACAAATCACTACCTATGCTGTACCGACATTACCCCCCGTGCCCAGGACGGTGAGTTTTTCCAATTTACGCAATTGCATTCGCACTCGGCAAAAAATATCTATTGAATACTGTGATCAAGCTAAAAACTCCACAACGCGTACGATTTGGCCCTTAGGTTTAGTGTTTTTTAACCCAGTTTGGCTGCTAATCAGTTGGTGTGAAACACGCAAAAGTTTTAGAAATTTTAGGCTCGATAGAATCCACTCGCTCAGCATGAGTGAAGCGCATTTTACCGACCAACCCGATAAAAACCTCACCGCTTATTTAAACACGCTGCACGCTTGCCAGGCCCAATAAAAAAGGCCACCGCTAGCGAGTGGCCTTTTACTTCACAATATCCACCCCAAACATTAACCCGGCGGATTTTTATGCAGGGTTAATGGGGTGTTGCGTCCCACACCTTACCGGAGGCTTTGCCGTCTTTGGGTGGATTAAATACTTCCACGGCCATTACCTGATAAGTTGGGTCGTCACTGGCATCAAAGTTATTTGTATTTGGCAACACCCAACCGGATTCCGCCCAAGCTTTTAGGTGATCGGCAAATACAATGGTGTGATCCTGACCGAGCGCTCGCTGCTGAGTTGGCTTGCTCCAATATTGGTAAAAAGTGGTAATACCGTTAATAGAGGGTTTTTGTTCGCGAATGGAACGATAGGTGGAATACTCAACGCCATTACTCACAAAGGTTTTACCATAAACGCCATCTTTGCTGGGGTCATAGGTCCAGCGCTGTAAAATATAATATTCCACAAGGTGTGCTGGATTGGTTGTAGGCATAGTTTTATCGTAACCCCAACCATATAAAGTGATATAACTGGCACCGCTATCTTCGTTAAATCTATAGCCGATGACACGATTTTTATCGCCATAATGCCAACCTGGCCCACCCACATAATTATAACCACCGCCCTGCCAACTCACGCTAAAGGCGCCGTCAGTATCCATATTTAGTGAAGCGGCCCCGCTGTCCTTCCAATGTGTAAAAAATAAATTACCTATATGGCCTGTGGCGTGGTTTTGAGTAATCAGGGTTTTTTGATTAAATTTCTGCGTGTAGGCCTGAAATTTTTCAATACCCACACTGGTTGATGTTTTGCCCGACTCCTGACTAGCCGCCGGCGATTGAGCAACCGGAGCACAACCAATTAACCAACTCATTGCAATAGTAGTTAAAGTAATCTTGCCAGACTTATCTTTCATAGTGCCACTCTTCATTAATTAACCCGCTTATATTCAAAATTCTAAACCAAGCTCAGCAGGAATTTATCGCATTATTAAATCCACTGGGCAAACTCATCACTGCGCTTGGATTCAGACTGTTCACTGTCCTCAATAAGCCCCAGTGATGCATAGCTATGGATGCACGGAGTTTGCGAGGTTTCATGGATTATAGACCCATATCATCTGTTCAGTCGGACAGGCTAGCATGGCTACGACAACTGGGCGTCAACAACCGGTATAAGCCTAAAGATTCTAGGAGCGAAAAAAAGGCGCCCACCTGGAAGGTGTGCGCCTCTGTAAAGATAAGCTACTAAGGTTGAATGGCTATAAGGGTTTAATCGCCCGAAGATTATGGCTTATTGTGGTGTTGCATCCCACACACGGCCAGACCCTGTACCGCTATTACCTGGGTTAAATACTTCTACTGCAAGCACCTGATAAGTAGGATCATCACTAGCATCGGTATTATTCGTATCCGGCAAAGTCCACCCCGAATCAGCCCAGGCTTTTACGTGATCAGCAAAAATAATTTTGTTATCAGTTCCAAGAGGTTGTTGTTGATTGGGCTTACTCCAGTACTGATAGAAAGTCTGACGGCCATTAATTGACGGCTGACTAGTACGGGTTGAACGATAGGTAGAATACTGCACGCCATTGCTAGTGAATGTTTTGCCAAATGTTGCCCCTTGGCTTGGATCATAGGTCCAGCGCTGCAAAATATAATATTCAACTAAACGCGCGGTATTGGAGGTTGGAAGGTTTTTATCGTAACCCCATCCATAGAGAGATATGTAACTTGCGCCACTGTCTTTATCAAGCCGGTACCCTACAACTCGGTTCTTATCGCCATAGTGCCAGCCAGGGCCGCCTACATAATTGTAACCTCCGCCTTGCCAACTAACGGAGAAAACACCAGTTGGATCTAGCGTTAACGACGCAGAGCCACCATCTTTCCAATGAGTAAAGAAATAATCCCCAATCAAGCCTGTGGCGTGGTTTGAAGTCATGGTTTTTTTCTCGGTGGATTTACCTACATAGGCAGAGTATTTAGTTAGGTTTGCGGTTGGGGACGTCACCACGGATGTGTCGAGTTTGCCGTCTCGCGAATAAATAGCAAACCCAGCAATTGTTGGGTTTTCCACCCCCTTAACCAATTCAATGCTTACTTTACCATCTACAACTGGAATATCGTCGTAGGTGACCGAGTAACCCACGTCGTGGCCTACTTTGGAATAAATATCCAAATTGCTTGCAACACTATTGCCTTCAATTAATACATTAAAACTGCGCGCACCTGCGGTGGTTTGATAAATTTCTGCAAAATGCAGCACCACGGTGTATCGGCCATTGGCCGTCACCGGTACTTCATAACTAAACGCCCCGTAACGCTCCGTTGAATACAGCGCACCGCCACTTACTGCGTCCGTTGTGGTATTTGCTGTGCCACCAGTGGAATATTTATCCGCTTGATACACGACGCCATTAAGAGTGGTGCTTGTGGTACTGCCGGAATCAATTGCGACCACCAAAGGAAGGCTAATACCGCCTGAAGAACTAGAGCTGCTAGAGGATGAGGAGGAACTTGAGCTGGATGAGCTGCTATTGCTACTGGAAGATGAACTGGAGCTGTTGGAGGAGGAACTTGAACTACTTGAACTGCTGCTTGAGCTACTGCTAGAAGAGGCTGCTGGCGCTGCGCCACAGCCCACCAAAGCACTCGATACAATTGCCGCGGCAAACCAGCCTAATGGTTGATTCCACTTTATGTTGTGCATAAACGCCTTCCTAATTTTATTGTTGATTTAGGTAATACAAATTCGTCAGGCTACACGCTAACTGATTCCAACATAAAAAATTGTGGCCTAAGTCATACTCCACTGGGAAACACGCCAATGAGAAAATTTATTAACCTAACCCAATGGGCATATGGAATCAGGTCACATCTATTGCGTGATCAGTATTTAATTAATAACCACTAGGGTGTGCGGTATTTTATTTGCCGGTATACAGCTTAAGCGTTAAAAAAATGCCGAATACCTCCCCCTAAAACATTAGAGTAAAACAGACTATATCTTTGCTTTAACCGTAAACGGAAATGTAGAGTCGCAACCATTCGGCACGCAAATGTTGAAAAAAGAATCGTATAGTTAAATGGGTCCCACAGGTTCAAGTGAATGCTAGATTTTAACCCGGCGGCATTTAGTGCCGAGTTAATAATAGGGTGTTATATATTGCATCAGGAGCGATAAAAATAATTGTAACTATTCAGCACACCTAATTACCGTCTTCCGTGCGGGCGGCTAATTCTGGAGGATTTGGCGATACCGCATAAACGATTCGCGGAGTAGCAGTGGTGACTACAGGTGAATGCAGC
>DAOQGS010000410.1:0-3749 GCA_035338675.1 Cellvibrionaceae bacterium | reverse complement strand
TTATACATGGCCGATTGTAATTGCGCACCGCAATCGCAGCGCAGGCTAAATAAGCCATCGCCGGTTAGGCACTCTGAATGGATGCGCACTAAAACCGTTTGCTCGGGTTTTATATCACCCAGAGTGAGCACAACATGTTCTTTTTGATGGGTGTGGTCGAAAAACCCGTGCATAACAAACATGCCAAACGGCGTGGGTAATTTACAGGATTCTACAAATTCAACCGACACAACAGTACCTATAGGGATTTACCGCATGGACGCGGTATTTAATATTTGCTCTGCAGAACCATAACGCCCTGCTCTACCTTTAAATCGACGCGGCTTAAAAAGCTGTTGCCCAACAAAATGGCGGTGGGGTATTCGCCTTCTAAAATCAACGCCTCGATATTATTCAGGGTGACATTGCCCACCGAGGCAGAATTTAACACCACCGGATAAGCCTTGCTCATGCCCTGGGCGGTTTGTACGTCCACCGATTTGTCTTTGTCGTATTCCAACCCGAGTTTACCCGCCGTATTAGCATTAATGGTGATGGTCGTGGCACCGGTATCCACTAAAAATTCGACGTTTTGATTGTTGATACGACCCGGCGTGAAATAGTGGCCGTTGACCTGGCTGGCGATGCGCGCCTCGGCCACCGGCGGGTTGCTAAAACGAGTACCTACGCCGCGATTGAGAATTAGGGTCTGCCGCTGGCCGTTGATGTCCACTTCGGCGCTGCGGGCGTTGGCGGAGATTAAGGTAACGCCCTCCGGTGAGGTTTTGCCCTGCCGCAAGATGCGTTCATGGCCGTTAATTTTCAGTACGGCGGAGTTGTTGAACAACCCAAGGGGCACCACTTCGATGGGGGCGGCGTTTTTCTTGGCGGCGTTTAAGGGCACTATATCGTCGTCTGCATCGGCCCAGACCGCAGTAGCCCCAAGTAAAAACCCGCTGCAGCAAAGTCCAGTTAACAAGCGTCGCATCAGCATAACCACTCCAGAATTTTAAGACTGCCAAGAGCTGCCACTCCCGCCAGAATATCGTCAAACATCACGCCTAATCCGCCGGACACGTGTTTATCCGCCAGGCTAATGGGCCAGGGTTTGAGGGCATCAAACAGGCGAAAGGCGACAAACCCCGCCACGACCCAACCCCATCCAGGGGGCACACAGGCCAGCGCCAACCACAGGCCGACAAACTCATCCCAGACTATGCCGCCATGGTCGTCCTCGCCTATATCGTTGCTGGTTTTGTCGCAGATCCACACACCAATCGCAAATGCCAGCACCAGCCCCATCCAATAAGCATAGTTGGGTAAGGCGTTTAAGAGAAAGTAAAACGGCAGTGCCGCCAGTGTGCCCCAGGTGCCAGGAGCTTTGGGCAACAGGCCGGAGCCAAACCCAAAGGCCATAAAGCGCCAGGGTTTAGCGCTGATAAAGGCCCAGTCGGGCTTGATCGCTGCCGCTGGCGGTTCAACGAAAGTGCTCAAAGCCACCTCCTGTGAGGGCAAATTCATGCCCCTGCTCGCAGCCGATGATGCCCAGCGCCTCGGTGATCACGCCTATGGCGGTAGCGGCTAGCGGCGGGGTTTGATCGGGGGCCAGTGTAAAACACAGCTGATAATCATCGCCGCCGGTTAGGGCCCAGCGGCGGGCGCAGTCAGGTTCCACCTGGGCCGCCCACAGCGGGTTGATCGGCAGGGCGGCAAGCTCCAGGCGCGCCCCCACCTGGCTTGCGGTGAGGATGTGGTTAAGATCGGCGAGCAGGCCATCGGAGATGTCGATGGCGCTCGTAGCGCGGCCTGCAAGCGCAAGCCCCGCAGCTATTTGCGGTGTGGGCGCGTAAAAGCGCTCGGTGAGATAGGCGGCTGCCTCAGCGGGCAGGCTTAACTGGCCTTGCAAAAGGGCCAGGCCTGCGGCGCCGTCACCTAAGGGGCCAGTCACATAGATGCAATCCCCTGCCCTTGCGCCACTGCGGCGCAGCGCGTGCTCACTGGCCACACTGCCATGTACCTGCAGGCTGATGGTCAGCGGGCCGCAAGTGGTATCGCCGCCCACCAGGCGCACCTGCCAGGTGTTTAATACCGCTCCCAAGCCCCGGCTAAAAGCTGCCAGCCATGTTGCATCGGCTTTGGGCAACGTAAGTGCAAGGGTTGCCCAGAGGGGCTGCGCGCCCATGGCAGCCAGGTCGCTGAGGGCACAACAGGCAACTCGGCGACCGATCTGTTCTGCAGCCGCGCCAACGGGAAAGTGCACCCCTTCTACTTGGGTATCGATGGACACTGCAAGTAGCTTACCCTCGGGCGGAGCCAGCAGCGCGCAGTCATCACCTATGGCCTGCGGCACACTGGCGCAGGGAGGCGTAAGCGCGGCGAAGTACTGCTGAATCAGGGTAAATTCGTTCACTAATTAGTTTTTGCCCGCGTTAACTTCAACGCTGCGCAAGCGGCCCGCCACTTTGTCCAACACACCGTTGATAAATTTATGACTATCCGTGGCGCCAAATTTTTTCGCCAGGTTTAACGATTCGTTAATTACTACGCGGTAGGGCACGTCGATGCGGTGGCGCAGCTCAAAACAGGCCATACGCAAAATCGCCAGGGTGATGGGGTCGATTTGCGCCAGGCTCATATCGTTAACAAAGGGTAAGAAGTCGGTTTCCAGGGTGGTGATTTCCGCCGGTACGCCGTGCACCAGCTCATGAAAATAAGGCACATCCACTACGTTCATATCGTTGTCCGCGTGGAACTCCGCCAGGATGTTGTTAATGGGGTTTTTGGTCATCTGCCATTGATAGAGGGCTTGCATGGCGTAATGGCGGGCTTTGCTGCGGGCAGCGGGTGTAGAGGGCATGGGCGTTATCTCGGATGCTTAAAAAATAATGCCCGCCTTAGGCGGGCTAAAACAAAAAACGGCTGGGTTAAATTTTGCTGAGCAGGGACACCATCTCCAGGGCCGTTGCTGCCGCTTCGGCGCCTTTATTGCCTGCTTTGGTGCCGGAGCGCTCGATGGCCTGCTCGATGGAATCCACCGTTAACACGCCGAAACTGACAGGAATGCCCGCATCCAAAGACACCTGGGCTAAGCCCTTGGTGCACTCGCCGGCCACGTAATCAAAGTGCGGCGTGCTGCCGCGAATCACGGCGCCGAGGGCGATAATGGCGTCGAACTTGCCGGAGCGGGCGAGTTTTTGTGCGGCCAGCGGAAATTCAAAAGCGCCGGGGGCGTAGACCAGGGTGATATTGGCGTCGGGGATGCCGTGGCGCTGCAGTGTATCAATGGCGCCGTCTTTAAGATGCTCCACCACAAAGCTGTTCCAGCGGCTCACTAACAGGGCGTAGCGGCCTTGGCTTTGTTTAAAATCACCTTCAATTTTGTTCATGTTGTTCTCTCGTTAAAAAGGTTTAGTTGCCCAGAACGCTGACGCCTCTTGGGCTATTTTCTATTGGTTAGGCGCTGAATGCGGTTGAGGGTTGGTTGCAAATGCGCAGCGACTTCCGACGTAAATTGCCTGTGACAGCTAAGGAACCTCTGAAAAATTACCTTACTCGCCCTGGCGTCGTTGAATTTGCCAAAAAAATGCTCATTTACTGCGTGTAAACTCCGCTTTTTTTGGCAAATTCGCCTAGCCAGCGCTTCGCCGCCTACATTTTTCAGAGGTTCCCTAACTGTAAAACCTAGGCTGCTCATCCAGGTCGGAAGGCGCCTGCGGCTTTTCCGTATATGGACTCCCCCAATATTGCCAGTCTCCACCTCAAAAAACATT
>DAOQGS010000409.1:0-3761 GCA_035338675.1 Cellvibrionaceae bacterium | reverse complement strand
ACTCGTATTCACCACTGCGGGCGGACCATTGAGGGCTCCCAGCGCCAAAGCACTTAATAGGGCGTCGCTGAAATACCCCTTATTAATTACTGCGGGCAAGATTAAAGCGCGTGCAGTGCCGGGAGAGAAAAAGCAGTGTTGATAATCACCCTGGATTTTGCAAAAAACCTGTTGTACTAAATTAGCCAAAGAGTGGCCAAGCCGAGGAAAATAAAAAAACCCATGCTATCGGTAATAAACGTGAGAATAACACTGGTTCCCATGGCCGGGTCGCGGCCCAGGTTATTAATCAGCAGCGGCGTGAAAATGCCCGCTACAGCTGCAATCAATAGGTTTAAACAAATCGCTGCCAGCATCACCAAACCCAGGCCTAGATTGCCATAAATAGCCGCCGCCACAGCGCCCAATAAACTGCCCCAGATTAAACCGTTAATTAGGCTTACCGCTATTTCTTTGCCCAGGGCTAGGGGCAAATTATTTTTATGAATTTGATCCAGGCTTAAACTGCGCACCATTAAGGCGGCGGTTTGTTGGCCTGCGTTGCCGCCGATGCTGGCGACAATTGGCATGAGTGTGGCGAGGGCCACTAGGGATTCAATGGAGGAGGCAAACAGGGCGATAAAACGGGTGGCGCAAAAGGCGGTAATTAAATTGATGGCCAGCCACAACCAGCGGGTTTGGGCGCCTTGCCAGATAGGGTCTAATAAATCGGCGCGGGCGCTCAAACCCTGTTTGGCCAATTCCATATGTTCGTTTTGCTCGCGCACAAAGTCCATGATGGTTTCAACCGTTAAGCGGCCAATAATACGGCCGCGCTCATCCACCACAGGGGCACAAATTAAGTCGTAGCGCTCAAACGCGAGGGCCGCCTCTTGGCCCTCAGTGGTGGGTAAAAAGCGCACCACTTGTGTATTCATAATGGTTTTTAATTGTTCTTGCCCCCGGTGGCGCAACAGGGCTGTCAGCGGCAGGGCGCCCACCAATACCCGCTGCTCGTTCACCACAAACACCTGGTCGGTCTGCTCGGGTAATTCGTCTAGTTGGCGGATGGAGTCAATGGCCTGATCCACCGTCCAGGAACTGTACACCACTAATGAATCCCGGCTCATAAGGCTGCCGACGGATTCTTCATCGTAATTTAAGGTAGTTTCCAGCCAGTCCCGCTCGCCGCTTTCCAGTCCCGCCTTAACAGCGGTGAGCACATCTTCCGGTACAAAATCGGCAATTACCGCTAATTCATCCGCTTCTAAGCGGCCTAAGAGATTTTTTAACTGCTCGGCGGGCGTTTCGGCAAATACATGGTGCAGGCTGTTTTCACTTAATTCCAACAAACACTCGGCGGCCTGTTGGTCGCTCACTAAGCTCCACACCAGCAAGCGTTTTTTTTGCGGCAGCATATCCAGTAAATGGGCTATGTCCGCCGCATTTAAATTGTGTAATTTGCGGCGCAATTCGGCTTCGTGTTGGCGATGGACTAATTGCTCTACTAAGGGATTAGCCGAGCCCGATTGGCGATGGGCCAAGGATTCCACCAGTTCCTGTTTTTGCAATAAAGCAAAAATGGGCTCTAGGGTATCCTGTAAATTATCGCTGCGGGCTGCGGCCATAAGGCGCCATTGCTCAGCTTAAAACGCTGCTGGCACAGCAGTTTTAAATTTTAGGTACAAAATAGAAGGTGCCCCCTGCGTGGCCAGCTTCCCGCACCGGTTTCATTTCCGGCATTTGCACTAAATCAGCTGCGCTGGCCCGTTTGCGCACATTGACTGACAGGGCGGAGAATAAATTACTATCCCGCAGGGTGTCATTATTGTGCTCAAGGGTTTCAATTAACGCATTGGCAAACACCGAGTGGTTGCTGTTGGTGCCGTCTAGTACCGGTGCTAGGCCGCCGGAGGAAATAACCAAGCGGGCGCGGCGATTGAGGCTGGCTTTAATGCCAGCTTCAGTAATTTGGCTGGAGGAGACGCCAAATAATAAGGGGCTTTTTTCTGAGCCTAAAAAGCCTGCATAACAGGAATCGGCAATTACTAAAATAGAGCGGGCTTTTAAGCGGTCCAGGTGGTCGGAAATAACCGCGTTGTTAATCCAGGTGCTTAAAGTGTTAGCCTTGGCGTCCACCGGCAACCAATAACCGCGCTCTTTTTTGCTGTTTTCGCCGGTGGATAATTGGCCGTGGCCAGCGTAGAAAATCAATAAATTATCATTCTCGCCAATTTGGCTGTAAAAATTATTAATGGTATTGAGGATTTGTTTTTCGCTGCCGTTTTCAATCAATAGTGTACTAAAGCCATATTTAGCTTCCAGCACATCTTTTAATTTGCGCGCATCGGAAATAGGGGAGCGCAGGGGTTCTAAAAAGGCGTAATCCTGGTTGCCGATAATCAGCGCGTAATAGCGGCCAAAATTAATATCTTTAAACGTGCGCGGGGCGCTGTTGGCGAGGGTTTCATTGGTTAATAGGGGCTGGTCGGAGAATTTGCGGTAGGCTAATTCCACCGATTGTAATTCGCTGGATATGCTGCTTTTATCGCCCTGGGCTTTTTCATAGAGGGATTTCATGGCCTCTAATTCCTGTCGTACGCTGGCAAGTTCCTGGGCGGCCTGCGGGCTTTTTGCGGCGAGGGCTTCTTGTTTGGTTAATTTAGTTTGCAGCCCGGCCACTTGTTTTTGTAACACATTGGCTTGGGTTTGAGCTTTTTGCAGTGCATCGGCTAGCTGTTGTTTGTTAGCGGCGATTTCTTTTTGGGCATCGGAATTAAGCACTAGGGTATCGTTTTTAATGCCGGAGGCCTGGCGGTAATAATTAAGCGCCAGGGTCATATCCCGCGGTACGCCCTGGCCTTTTTCGTACATATAACCCAGGTTAATTTGCGCGCGGGCGTAGCCTTGGTCGGCGGATTTTTTATACCAGCTGACGGCGGAGGCAAAATCCGGGGTTTGGCCGAGGCCTTTTTCAAAAATTTCCCCCACGTAATTTTGCGCTTCAGCATCGCCTGCTTGGGCTTGGGGCAGCCATACATTTAAGGCGGAGCGGTAATCGGCGCGGTTGTAATCCACATATTCGCCACCGCGAATGCGGCAGTCAGAGGTGGTAGTTTTAATGGCTTTGCGCGGCGGTAAGTAGGAGGTATTGCCCAGGCGGCGCACCTGGTTGGGCAGCAAACAATCCACTATGTATAAATCGTCCAATTCTTTGTAGCCTTCTTTGGCTTTGCTGCTGACCGCTTCTTTATCATTGCCGCAACCGCTCACCAGTAGGCTTAGGCTGAGTGCACCTATGCCGGATAAGCGCAGCAGGGTATTAAACGATTTTAAGCAGCAGCCTGAACGGCTAAACAAGGAACGAAGATTGGCCATGAAGCACCTCGAAAGAATGAATGGCAGCGGTGGGCCGCTGGATGATTTGACCTGGTTGCACGCTTGCGCGCCTGGGCGGCAGCATAGCAGGATTTTGCACCCTATTGGCGCTGCCGGCTTTAGCATCTGTGTTAATGGATATGCTAGGCGAGCTGGGTAAATCGCTCACTTTCCTGCCACAGCCGTTCGCACGCCTCATCATCCAAGGCAAACTTAGCGGGGGCTTTTGGCGCACAGTGCACAAAGTATTGGCCGGAGGCGGTAAGCTGTTCGCGGGTGGCTAAATGCAGGATGGTTTTGGCGCCCGCCGTGGGTGAAATTAATAATAAATCGCCCACTAGCCACAGGGCGGCGCGCATTAATGGTGTGGCATTGGCAAAAAAACCGCTGCGCACCACACCCGG
>DAOQGS010000408.1:0-3763 GCA_035338675.1 Cellvibrionaceae bacterium | reverse complement strand
GCACTAAACTTACGAAAATGCGCGGATTTTCTTGTTTTAGTGCAGCTCGCGGCGGTTTGCACCTTTGACGCGGCATCCTTGCCGCCTTTATTAACCCGGCACTAATTCCGGGTTAATAAGTCCCCGTTTAGGGTAATTGAAGGTGATGATCGCGCCAGCTAAAAAATATCGGCTGAGTATTGAGTGCTGCAAGCCCTCAATACTCAGCCCGCAGAGATAATTCGTTACGGAGCAATTTAAATATAATTTTGCGCGCAGCCAAATGATTCAATTTTGCTCGGTTGCCCTGCCAAGCCAGCCGCTGCTTTTAAAAGCGGGCGGCCCGCCTGGGTGGCAATTACACCCAGCATTAAGCATCTTTAAGCTGAAAGCGAAATTTAATTTTGTACCAACAGGCAACCGGTTTACCCGCTTCGGTACAGGGCTCAAATTTCCAGGCTTTAACCGCATGTTTTACTGCGGCTTCATCTAAACGGGGGAAGCCGCTGGAAGTTTCCACCCGCGCCTCTTGCACCTTACCCTCTTCGTTTAAATAAAGGGCTAAGGCCACGGCGCCCTCTTCGCCGAGTTTTTTTGACTCACTCGGATAACTCGGCGGCGCCAGGCCTTTTTTGGGTGGCCGGGCGGGGGTTGGTGGCGCTTTGGCAGCGGGCGCAGCCTCAGCTTTTGCCGCTACTGAGGTAATGGCATTGGCTGGGGCCGGGGCTTCCGCAGCTACATTAAATGAAGGCGGCGGAATAAAATCCGGTGGTGGCGGTACATAATCTGGCGGTGGCGGCGGAGGCAGTGCAATTTCTTCTTTTAATTCTTCAACCGTTTGCACCTTTACGTTGTCCACCAAAACCATTTCATTTTTCGGTGCAAGGCCAACCATCAAGGCGATAATCACCGCCGCATGTAAACCCGCTACGGCAAATAATCCGTAGAATCGCGCGGCCAAACTATTTATGGAATAACGGGTTTTGTGCGCCTGTATGTTGTTAGCAATTTCATCAGCGCGGTTAATAATATTCTGCTCCTGCGCGGATATGGGCGAGGCTAATGTATTCTGCTCGGCAAAAACCGCCATGGCGGCTTGTAATGCCGCCGCTTTCGCCGCAGGTGATGGGGCAGGAATATTTTGCGCGGCAAATAATTGTTTTAATTGGTCGTCATTCATGGCTCAACCTCCCAGCTGCCCGGTTGTGTACGTTGCAGCAATTGAAGCTGTTTGCGAATTTCGTGCAGGCGCCAGGATACGGTGCTCTCTTTTACCTCCAATACACTGGCCGCTTCGGCGTGGGACATACCTTCGGCAAATACTAATAATGCCGTTTCTTTATAGTGCTCGCCCATGTGTTCTAATTGCCTTAACACCTGCTGTAAATATATTTCGGCGTCTCCCACCTGCGGCATTGCAACCGGTTCCTCGGTATTTGGCGTTAGCGCCTCACCCCGGTGGCGGTGCTGGCTGCTGCGCCAATCTTTTGCGCAATTAATTACCAACCGATACAGCCAGCTGCTAAATGCCGCCTCAAAACGAAATTGCCCGAGGCTGCGCGCCAGTTTGATACAGGCCTGCTGGGTAATATCTTCCGCCTCTTCGCGGTTGCCGCACCAACGGTAGGCAAAGCGGTAAAGGGTGTTGTAATAACGGCCGACTAATTCACCAAAGGCGGCGCGCTCACCGTTTTGGGCGGCGCGAATAAGGGCGGCGTCATCCTGCATGGGGGGATACGTCTGGACGGTACATTGGGGGCTCGTGGTTCGCACTGTTTTATAAGACGGGGCATGCGGAGCAATCCTTGGGCGCATGCAAGCTCGCCAGGATATACACCACATGAGTATTTGTCACACCCGCCCTCCACTCAGTTTGTGTGACGGTAGCGAATCCGAGCCAGTAATGGTGCACGGGTAAGACTGTGTTTTTAATGGTGGGGATGGCAAACAGGCGGTGCTGATCAGTTACTATTTTTTACCTCTGGCATTATTACTACTTTTATCACTTCTGGAACACGTATAAATTCTTGCCACCGCCGCCAATTCCTCCCACCAATACCCAGCACCAATTAACCGCCACAGTCAAAATGGCATTATTACCCATTTATCCCGTTAAATAGTGCCGGGCAATTACATGCACATTCCAATAGGGTTTTAGGATCTGCCCTGCCACTTTTTACCGTCGGCATAACAGATATGCACAGCAACGCCGCTTGTGCCAAACAATAACCTATATTTTTGGAGTCCGTTATGAACGATACGATTAAACTGGCACTCAATTTAAACCGCAAAGAATATACTGGCGAAGACAAGCTAGTGGTTTATGCATTTTCAGCAGGCGGTAAATACTTGGCGCAGGCACCAGCCAACACAGATGCGCTCGATTTAGCACTGGATGGGCGCTACGATGGGCGCGACATCACACTCGCCATAGCGCCTACCCCGGAAGGCACAAACCCTACCACTGCACCGAGCCTTGCAACATTGAAAAAACTCGGCGCCCATCTCACCCATGCGCGCGCCCTGCGGGATATAAAAGGTATTGATATTGTTATCCCGCCGATAATTTTTCCAAAAATATGTTTT
Organism: Cellvibrionaceae bacterium; assembly: GCA_035338675.1. GTDB lineage: Bacteria > Pseudomonadota > Gammaproteobacteria > Pseudomonadales > Cellvibrionaceae > CAMCXE01. The sequence continues at coordinate 1,198 of DAOQGS010000408.1, read as the reverse complement.
TGCACGGTGCGCGGCAAACTCGTGAAGCGTTTTACGCTACCCGATGGCACCCAAGTGCAACGCCCTGTGTGTAACGCCCGCGTACATATTTGTGAAATAGACTCTATTCCATTAATTATCGACCGCATTCCCGACTTGGATATTAACCGGCTGCGGGAGAGCCTGCTGGATAAATTGCGGGTGATTCCAAGGCCATTTCCGCCCGGCCCCGATCCCGACCCAATTATCCGCCTGGATACGCCCTTGGCTTTACAAGCCCGCACCCTGGCCAAACCGCTAGCGGCAACTCAACCCCTAGCGCCGGATCTCTCCCAGGCGGTCATAGCGCTTAGCGCCAACCAAACCCCCAGCGTACTGCGCCGCACATTAATTGATTTGCGCGCACTTATTTCTATTCATCTGTGTGAATTTAAATTTCTCTGGAAGTATTTCAAAAAAACCTGCCATACCACTTTATATGTGGACGGTGATGGCCAATTTAACGGCGTAATTACCCACCGCTGCACAGATCAGCCAGATATTTATATTTGGGTTGAACAATATTATGAAGGCGCCTGGCATACGGTATATAACCCCAGCATCCCCTGCGGCACCTATTGGGATTATAAATGCGGTACCGAAATCACATTAAATCTACCCAAAGCCCACGCCTGTGACCGGCCCACAATCGACCTACCCGACGGTGTAGTGAATTTTGTTTTGCCCTATAAAATTGGCGAAACCACCATCTGGGGCAAACCCGGCACACCCGCGCCTTTTGGCTGGGTGCGCAGTGATGGCTTAGTTGATTATGCCAGCAGTCCACTGGGTAATTTATACAATGCACCCTTTGGCGGCATACTCAATTTTTATCACGACGATTCTTATTTTATTCCGTCCACCGCCATTAAATATTATCGCTACTCCTTCCGCCGATTTTCCGCCACCCCCAATAGCGGCCCCACCGATCCCAGCTGGACACCCATCACCACCGCTTTAGCGCGCGGTTATCGCATGGAATATTCCGACCGCTTGCCCACCTATGAGAGTTATCCAGTAGGGCCGTTTAGTGTGGGCAGCCACAGCAATTTATTTAAATTCAAACCGCAGACACCGCCCGCACGCAGCACAGACCCAGCAACAGTGGTAGTGCGCGAATGGTTAAGCGGTAATTTAAACGACGTTGCCGCCAGCTGGAATACACTGATACCCGCACCGG
>DAOQGS010000407.1:0-3781 GCA_035338675.1 Cellvibrionaceae bacterium | reverse complement strand
GTATTTATTTTGCGTTAAACAGCCCTGCTGCGGTGATTGGCAAAACGGTTGAAGAAGCTGCGGGTGTGATCAGTCAGTGGGGGTTTGTTATTACTCCAGAGATGTTAACCCAAATGGCCCAGGATGTAGGTGAAGCCTCGATTTTATCGCGCACCGGTGGCGCACCGAGTTTTGCTTTGGGTATGGCGAATATTTTAGCGGGATTTTTAGGCGGTAAAGCATTGATGGCCTTTTGGTATCACTTTGCCATTTTATTTGAAGCCTTATTTATTTTAACGACTTTAGATGCCGGTACCCGTGTCTGCCGCTTTTTAATTCAAGATTTACTCGGTAGTGCAGTGCCATCGCTTGCCAATACCCAGTCTTGGGGGGCAAATATTCTGGCAACTTTTTTAGCCGTTGCCGGTTGGGGGTATTTTTTGTATGTGGGGGTTACCGATCCCTTTGGCGGTATTAATAGTTTGTGGGCTTTGTTTGGTATTGCCAATCAAATGTTGGCGGGGATCGCCTTAATTCTGGTTAGTGTGTTGTTGCTGCGCAGCGGTAAAGGGCAATACGTTTGGATCAGTGCATTACCTGCTGCGTGGATTTTATTAATCACACTCTATGCCAGCGGTTTAAAGCTTTTATCCGCAGATCCTAAAATTGGCTTTTTAGCCCATGCCCAGAAATATGCGCAGGGTTTGGCGGATGGAAAAATATTGCCGCCCACGCAATCGATAAGTCAAATGCAGCAGGTGGTCTTTAACGATTATGTTGACGCCGTTATGACCCTTATATTTATCTGCGTTGTAATAAGCATATTGGGCTTTGCATTACGTTGCCTTTGGCAGCATCGTCGCAACGGGGCCTATATAACCACAGAGTCTGTGGAGGTGACACCATGAATAAAACGGTAATGATTTCTCAGCAGGTGAATCGTTTTGTGCGCGTGTGGCGGTTGTGTCAGCAAACGGCCAATTTGATGGTGGGTCAGGGGGATTATCAACAGTATCTCACCCATATGAAGAGCCATCACCCAGAGTTAACCCCTATGTCTGAAAAAGAATTCTTTCGTTACCATCAGAATTCACGTTACCCCCAGGCTCGCGGGAAGGCCAATATTAATCGCTGCCCCTGTTAGGGCTCCATTATTTTATTTTCTTGAGATGTCATCATGGTTAATTTCTCTCATCCGCTGTTGCAACGCTTGGTGCGCAAAAAGCCGCTTGATTTAGAGCAGCCCAATGAATTAAAGCGCTGTTTAAGCGCGCTTGATTTAACTCTATTAGGTATAGGTGCCATTATTGGCACCGGCATATTTGTGTTAACGGGCATAGCGGCGGCTACTACCTCAGGCCCTGCAGTTGTGGTGTCGTTTATTGTGGCTGGGCTCGCCTGCGCCTTTGCCGCCTTTGCCTATGCAGAACTCTCTGCATTGGTGGGCGGTTCCGGCAGCGCCTATGGTTATTCGTTTGCTGCTTTTGGCGAGCTTGTGGCCTGGATTATCGGTTGGGATTTAATTTTAGAATATGGCGTTGCGGTAGCTGCCGTGGCCAATGGGTGGGCGGGTTATTTTAATAATGCCCTGCATGTGATTGGCATTGATTTGCCGGTGTATTTAACCCGAGGGCCCTGGGCGGGGGGTGAGCTGGGTGCTGGCTGGGTAAATTTGCCCGCGTTTATCATTGTGCTGCTGCTGACTATTATGCTGGCTATAGGTGTTAAACAGAGCGCTAAACTCAATACGGTTATGGTGTTTGTAAAACTGCTTACTATCCTCGTGTTTTTGAGTGTCGGCATTTTTCATGTGGACAGCGCCCATTGGAGTCCATTTGCGCCCTTTGGTTGGTTTTCCCATGACGAGTTAGGTAAGCCGATTGGTATTTTGGCTGGCGCTTCAGTGGTGTTTTTTGCTTATGTGGGTTTTGATGCTGTATCCACCGCTACCGAAGAGGCCAATAAGCCCCAGCGCGATATTCCTCTTGGTATTCTGGCTTCTCTTATTTTTTGTACATTAATTTATATTGTGGTATCGGGCGTGTTAACCGGCATATTGCCCTATACACAATTAAATGTACCCTCACCAGTTGCATTTGCCCTTGAAAGCATTGGTATTAAGTGGGCCTCCGCCCTTGTAGCTGCGGGGGTTATCGCAGGCTTAACTACAGTAATGTTGGTGTTGTTTTATGCCCTCACGCGAATTATCACCGCCATGGGGCGAGATGGTTTATTGCCTGAAGTTTTTGCTGAAGTGAATCCGAAAACTCAAACGCCAGTTAAAAATACAGTTTTATGTGGCCTTGTTATGGCGGTTATGGCAGGTTTTATTCCGTTGGGCACTTTAGCGGAATTGGTGAACGTGGGGACCCTATTTGCTTTTGTGTTGGTTTGTTTAGGTGTGATCGTGTTGCGCTACACCCAGCCTGATGCGCCGCGTCCATTTAAAATCCCGGCAGGTATTTTAGTCTGTGTGTTGGGCGCTCTGTCCTGTTCAGCACTAATTGCCTTTTTGCCACACCATACCTATGAGCGTTTTGTGTATTGGCTTGCGGCGGGCTTGGTGATTTATTTTAGTTATGGCTTTTACCACGCTAAACGCGCTTGATTTAGGCGTGTTCATTCCGATTTTGTTTGTTGCGCTGTTGGGTGTTTTGGTGGCATGCGGTTATATGAGTTCGTATGTGCTCATGGGCTATTGTGCCATGAGCGCGATTGCCTACAGCTTATATGCCTGGGATAAGCGCGCAGCACAGGCTAGCCGCTGGCGAATTAGCGAGCGCAACCTACATCTGGTTGCATTATTAGGTGGCTGGCCAGGTGCGATTTTTGCGCAGCAGCGCTTGCGGCATAAATCCCAAAAGTTATCCTTCAGGGTTATTTTTTACTCAACGGTACTCATTAATGTCGCTTTGCTGATTGCATATGGCTGGCGGCAATTTTGGGCTTTTTAAGCAGTTGCATCCTGAATGTGCGCTTCATTTTTTGAGGCAAAGAATTTTAAAAAACATGCTGGCGGGCGGAGCGTTTGCCGATAATTTCTAGTGCAGCTACTCGGTAGGCTTCAGCGAGGGTGGGAAAATTAAAAATATTTTCTACAAAAATATCCACGTGTGATTGCGTAATAAGTGCCATCTGGCCTATGTGAATCAGTTCTGTTGCCCCTTCACATACAATCATAACACCGAGAATTTTTTCCCCGTCCGGCGCGCAAATAATTTTTAACATACCGTTTTGGGTGCCGGATATTTGCCCGCGGGCTATTTCATCAAACTTGGCTTTACCTATAATCACGTCACCATAGGCTTTACGCGCTTGTTCTTCCGTTAAGCCCACACCGGAAAGTTCTGGTATGGAATAAATACCGGAAGGAATTAAATCCCCCATGGCGCCGACTGGACAGCCTAGAGCGTTGCTACTGGCTCTGCGCCCTTGTTCCATGGAGGCTGAGGCTAAGGAGGGGGGGCCAATAATATCGCCTGCCGCATAAATATGCGGAACACAGGTAGCTAAGGAGGCATCGACTTCTATCAACCCCTTATCGTTAAGTTTTAAACCTGCATTTTCAATTTTTAAATCCGCAACATTTGAAACACGCCCTGCGGCACAGAGTAGTTTATCTGAAGAGATGGTGCGGCCATCTTCCAGTTCAGTAATAACTGCATTAAAACCATTCCAATAAACCTTATGTACTTTACTATTGCCAACCCAGGTGCCGCCCATTTCTTCAAAGGCCTGCACAAATGTTTCGGTTAAATCGCTATCCAAAAATCCCAGTGGGCGCGGATAGCGATCAATCATG
>DAOQGS010000406.1:0-3802 GCA_035338675.1 Cellvibrionaceae bacterium | reverse complement strand
TTGTGATTTTTCAAGATTAAAATGCTCTTCAACCGCCAATCGGCTCGCGTTGCCTTTTTGCTCGCGCACCAGAGGCTGCTGCATAAGCTCAACCAGCGCCTGCGCTGCAGCAGCAACATTAAATTCAGGATAGATGACACCGGTTTCGGCGCTGGTAGCGCCGCAGACAGAGGGATTATCAGGCACTACCACCGGCAATTTTGCCAGCATGTATTCCAATATAGCCAAGCAGTAACCCACCTCACCTAAAGAGGGGTGCAAGGCTATATCACAGGCCATTAAATAATCGTCCACGGACTCCACTCGCCCGAGAAATACAACCCGCTCAGCAAGCCCCAGCTGCGCCGCCCGCTGTTTGAATTCCGCCAAATGGGGGCCGTCACCCAGCATTAAGTAGGTAAAATTAAGCTCGGGATTAGTTTGTGCAATCAGTGCAAATACATCCAGTGCAAAATCAATCCCTTTATATTTATTGGCTCTGGCAACAGTTACTATTATCTGGTTTGCCTCAGCAAGACCTAACCGCCTGCGCAAAACCTGTTTATCCCCTTGCAAACTGCGCAGGGGTATTCCATTGGGCGCGGCAAAACATTTTTGGCTGGGAATACAATTAACGCGGCGCAAACGCTCTTTGACATATTCGGTAGCACCAATACAGGCACTGGCAGATATCCAACTGAAACGGTTGAATAATGACTTTACGAATTGTTTGATGCCCGTCGGAGTATACCTCTGGCCCGGCGAGTGATCATGGGTGATAATCCATTTCACCCCTAAACAGCGATACAGTAAATATAAAGGCGAATAACTAGGGTGGTCAGTTAGGTAGATTAATTTAATTCGGTTACGCCAAATAAATTGCGCCCGTTTGAGAATGCCAATACCCCAGCCTTGCGCAAAGGCAAACTCAACACATTCTATTTGCTCCGTTTGTAAGTGCTCTGGAATGGAAGAAATCGTTGGAAAAGCCAAAATAATTCGATAGCGATCGCTGTACTGCGCAGCGATGCGCGCCCAGTAACATTCCATTAACCACCAGGCATAACCGACATTAGAATCCCAATTGGCCACCAGCAATAACGATGGTTTAGTGTCCGTGCGGTTGTTATTCATGACAAACGGGATTCTCCAACAAAAACAGACAAAGTTAATTTAAACTGCGCCCAATAGGCGATTGTACAACGCCAACATAGACTCCGCGTTGTATCGAGCGGTGTATTCGTGTGGCAATTGCACTGGCTCACCCGGTGCACGCCAATAGGCGAGGAGTTTATTGGCGTACCCCTGTGGCGAATGATCGCTCACCAACAATTGCTCGCGGCCCGCCAATAATTCCGCCAGGCCGCCAACCTTATGCGCAACCAAGGGTATTCCCAAGGCCAGCGCCTCTAAGGCAACCATAGGTGTGCCCTCGTGATCAGAGCACATTACAATTACATTTAAACGCGCCAATAGCGGCGCCACCGGATTTACCTGGCCGTGAAACTGCACGCGATCATCAATACCTAAAGATACCGCCGTCGCTTTTAATCGCGCGGCTAAACTGCCGTCACCGATCACATGAAATTGCCAGGGTATCTCAGGCGCCAAGACTATTAATTGCGCGGCCATGGCCAGAAATAAATCCACCCGTTTAACCGCCTCTAGGCGCCCAACAATACCCAGGTTAACAGTGTTTTCTGCACTTGTATCAGCGGGCAACAGCGCTCGCAGTAACTGCTCATCAACGCCGTTGCGCACCAAGGTGAGTTTATTGGGTTTGAATGTGGCCAGTAATTTTCTTTGTAAATCCTCGGAAACCGCAATCAATTGCGCCTGGATATGACGGCCGACCCAGGTATTGAGATATTCCTGCACGCGCCCCAAGCCGCGCGGTATAAATTCTGGCGCGCCGTGCACCGTTCTAACAGACACAGCCGCGCGCCCCAATAAACGATTAATAAAAAAAGCAGCGCCGCCTAAAATATTTTCTTTTTGCCTATGTGTGTGCACAACATGAGGTTTAAAGGTGTAAATAATTTTTAACAGATGGGCAAATATCTGCAGCGAAGACATATTCGCTTCCGGCAATATAACCACCGGAATATTCAATTGCTGCAAACGATCGGCAAGCTCACCGGGGTTCAGCAGCACCACTTTCGGCGCCGCCATCAGCTGCAATTGGCTTAAGAGCGTAAATACCTGCGCCTCAGCCCCCGCCCACAGGTCGCCCGAAACAATATGCAGGACTCGCAGCGGGCGCTCCAGCTTGACCATATAGTTCTTACCTGCTCTGTATTAAGTTAACACCTTAGCACCCTAAAGGGCCTGCAACCGCACAATTCCACAGCCACACCACAATACCCCTGACGCGTTTCTGTCCACACTTGATAAAACATTAGCGCAGCACAACGGCCTAAATATTTGCTCACATGCAAAGCGTGCGACCAGCACAGCAGGTTTAACCGAGATTTTGAGGATCATGTATACTCATGGGCCTGCCTTTGGCGGCTGATATCTGTGCTCACAAAGGCGGCGATTCTACCTAGATCGCCCCTACTCGCCTAGTTAAAGAGGAGTCCTCATGCTTAAATGCTTGTTCTGGCTGGCAGCCTTCACAGCCATTTTCAGCTATTTCATTTACCCCGTTATTCTGCGTATCAGTCGCCTGCGCACCAACCACCGGCTTAATCTGAATCCCAACGCAGAACTGCCCAAGCTCAGCCTGATCGTCACCGCCTACAACGAAGCCAAGCGCATCGAACAGAAGATAACCAATACATTAGCCATTCAATACGATCCTGTACGCTTGGAATTGATTGTAGCGTCTGATTGCTCCGATGATGGCACCGATGATTTGGTGCGCCGCTACGCCGATCAAGGGGTGAAGCTGGTGCGCGCCAGCGAGCGGCTCGGCAAAGAAAATGCGCAGCGCGCCGCAATTGCCGCCGCCTGTGGCGATATATTGGTATTTTCCGATGTGGCCACGGAAATCCCTGCCGATGCATTGGAAAAATTAGCCACTTATTTTTCAGATCCGTCAGTTGGCGCTGTTTCCAGCGAAGATCGATTTATCAGCCAAGATGGCTCTATTGCCGGGGAGGGCGCTTATGTTAAATACGAGATGTGGCTGCGCAAACTCGAATCCGAGCAGGCGGGTTTGGTCGGCTTAAGCGGTTCTTTTTTCGCGGCGCGCGCATCCATTTGCCAGGAGTGGGACATACACTCACCGAGCGACTTTAATACGGCATTAAATGCCGCCAAAGCGGGGCTAAGAGCCATCAGTGCACCGGACGTACTGGGTTATTATCAAGACTTAAAAGATCCCTCCAAAGAATACGCACGCAAAATTCGCACGGTCATTCGCGGGATGACAGGACTTTGGCGCCACAAAGAAGTCCTCAATATAAAAACCATGGGTTTTTTTGCGTTCCAGGTATTCAGCCACAAATTAATGCGCTGGCTTACACCCTGGTTTTTGTTGGCTACGTTTTTACTCAGCGCCCTATGTGCAACGGCTGGGGCATTTTATAGCCTTGTATTTATCGCCCAGCTTGCATTTTACGGCCTCGCCTTAGCTGCGCACATATTGCCCGACCTGCGTGCAATCGGGCCGGTGAAAATTATTTATTTTTTTGTCAACGTAAATATTGCCCTGCTTGAAGCGGGCATTAAATTTTTAGCTGGACAGAGAATGACAACATGGAAACCCTCCGCGCGATAATCCGGGGAGACTTGCCACCGGTCGGGCAGCCCATTATCACCCATCAACCTTCGTCTCAGCGCTTGAATATCGAAGGCTACCAGGCCAGGTGGTTAGACT
>DAOQGS010000405.1:0-3812 GCA_035338675.1 Cellvibrionaceae bacterium | reverse complement strand
GGCGAGGGGCTTAATAACCAGGTGCAGCAGAGCCTAAGTGGTGCCGTTTCCATTCAGGCGGCGGGGGATATTAACTCTGGCCGCTGGTATTCAGCTAATAACCGCTTTGAGGTGGCAAGCCTTGGCAATATGGGTAAAACCGAAGGCGAGTTAGCGGCGGTTATTGGGCTGGGCGATGCGCCGGTGCCCTTAACCGCCACGGGGAATTTGGCGGTTGAGGCGGTGTTTAACCCCACTCAATTGACTTTGAGTTATCGGCAGTTCAGCAGCAATCCAATTGCGGCTGACGCAATTGCTAATAGTGTTTTAGGGTCTGACCATTCAGTCGATAATTATTATTCGACGTTCGGCAAACAAAGTGCTGTTGCGTTTACCAGTATTGCAGGCGATGTAGGGTTGTTGATGAATATGGACTTAAAACAACCACTTTTAAATGAAAGCAAATCCCCCACTACTGCGCGAACACCTGGTCTGAATATTTTGCCAAGCAAGTTAGATGTGGCGAGTGTACAGGGAGACATCAACCTAAATGGATCAATTATTTTGGCCCCGGAAAAAGATGGGCGACTTAATCTAACTGCGCAGGGAAATATAGTTGCCAATAGCGAGCTGGCAGGGAATTCGGGTAAAGAAATAGCAGTCCAACAATTGGATTTATTACCTGAGGATTTCGGTTCGATTGATCAGCCAATAGCGGATTTCTCTATAAAAAGCGATACCGCCTTCACACGTTTGTGGGGGACTTCAGACAAGCCTGGTTTAACTGAAATCACTAGCAAAAACGCACACTCCGCTAAGAGTGTCTATCTAGGTGATACGGTTAATAACTGGATTTACTCTGCAAGCGGTGATATCGCTCGATCACCCGACATGGCCACATCCAGATTTATTATTGTGAGTGCTAAAGGCATGGATATTAACGCTAATGGAAACCTGCGCGACACCAGCGTGATTTTTCATCACCAAGATGCGAGCCAGCATTCGAGTATCACCACAGGCCGGGATATGCTTTTTACTGAGGCGCGGGATACAAGCAATAAACTTAAAGATGACAATGGAAATGGAATACTTGTGCTTGGGTCCGGTAGCCTGCGTGTTCAGGCGGGTGGCTCAATCAATCTGAATACCTCTGAAGGTATCCAATCTCTTGGGCAGGGTGAAGTTGAAACGAGTAGAACGCTAACGCAATACAACCCTTACCTTGCCGATAAAGCTGCCGATTTATTTATTTCCGCTGGAATAAATAAAACTCCAAATTATGGCGCTGTAATTACGCAATATTTGGCGAAACCAAGAATGCAGGGCAAAACTTTCGTGGATTTAATCGGTGAGGCAACGCCTGAGCAGTTTATTAGCCAATTAAATTTACAGTTAAGCCAGCCGGTAAAAACCCTGGATGACGCCCGCAGCCAATTTGCTCGCTTGCCCCTGTGGCGGCAACAACAAGTCGCTCTGGGCGCAACTCGCTTTACTAACACTGCCGCTGAGCCTAATTACAGCCGCGAATTGGTCGCTTATGTTACCAGCCCAAGCTTCAATAAATTGGATTTGCAAAATGCATTGAATACTGAGCTCGGTAGCAAATTTGAAGGCAGCCAAGCGGTGCAAAACGCGCTGGCGGCGCTACCCATTGAGCAGCAACACAACATTGCCCTAAAAGCCCTAGGCGATGGCGGCAGTGTACTGGCCCGCAACTTCCTCGATGGCTTGGTGCTAAGTGAAATCCGCCAGGGCGGTGAGACAGCCATTCGCCAGGGCCTTAAAAAAGTCGACCCGGAGGGCTATGAACGCGGATACGCGGCCCTTGCCACCCTCTACCCCGGCATCGCCAAAGACAACAATCCCTGGGCGGGCAGCCTTGCCATGGATAACACCAAAATCCGCACCAGCGCTGAGGCGGATGTAAATATCCTACTGCCCGGCGGCAATTTTGAAGTTGGTTTAGAAACGCCGACCCTCGCCCAGGATACGATTGCCACCAAAGGCATTGGCCTTGTTGTGGGCAGCTACGGCGATATCAACGTCGCCGCCGCAGGCTCCATCAACGTCAACAAATCCCGCATCTTTAACCTAGGCGGCGGCGACGTGATGCTCTGGTCATCCTACGGCGACGTAGACGCAGGTAAGGGTGCCAAAACTGCTTTGAGTGTGCCGCCCCCCAAAGTGCAAATCGACCCTAACACTGGCGCCAGCCGCCTAGTCTTCCCGCCTGCGGTGGCCGGTAGCGGTATCCAAGCCACCAACCCCGCCCCCAGCAACGACCCACGCGCTGCCATCAGCGACGGTGCCGATGTGTTGTTATTTGCCCCGGCGGGGGTGGTGGATGCGGGCGATGCGGGCATTAGCTCCACCGGCAATATCTTGGTGGGCGCCTTGGAATTTGTTGGCCGGGATAACGTGGCCGGTAATGTGACCATCTCAGTCGCCTCCGACACCAGCGTAGCCCTGCCAGCAGGCGCAGGCTCCGTGGGCAACGACGCCGCCCAATCGGCTGAAAAAGCCGCCGATAACGCCACTGGCAGCCAAAAAGAAGAAAAAAGGCTCGCTTACCTGACAATTGAATTATTAGGCACAGGTAATGATGACGACGAAGATGAAGAGGAAAAACGCAAAAAACGCGCTAATTAACAGGAGCACCTACTGACCACTCGGTATTTCCCAGCAGGGGCCGCCCCAATTTCCCTCCTTTGGAGGGGTGCCTGCCGGAGTGGCGACGGCGCCTGCATGAGCAGGGCCTAAAATTCCCCTCCTTTGGAGGGGTGCCCCAAAGGGGCGGGGTGGTAGCCCCCGGCGAAGCTTTTTGTTCACCGCTTACAGCCTTTAACTGGGAAAAATTGCATCGCTGCTGGAAAAACACAGGGCCCGCCACCGCAACCACCCCGGCAGGCAGGCCTGCCACCCCTCCAAAGGAGGGGAGTTTTGCGGCGTGCAAGCGCCAATAAACCTTAACCTAATGACATTGCGCCCCCCTTTCAAAGGAGGGGGAATTTGGGGCCCTGCTGGAGGAGTGAATTGTCCGCAAGCGTAACCCTTAACGCCCCTTGGCGGGTGCCCGATCCACCGTTGATTCTGATTTATCGCCGAGGCATGTATTGGGTAACCACAAAGTCTGCCCGTGGGGCTTTCACTAATTCTGCAATTAACCTCGCAAAATCCAACTACAAATTATCCCCAAATAAAAAGGCCAGCATTAAGCTGGCCTTTAATTCAATAATTAAATTCGCAACGCTCACGCAGAGTAATTATTTTTTCTTCAGCGCACCCTCACCGGCTTCGCGCACAAACTTATAGGTATCCACATTAACCCGTCCCTCCACCCGGTAATACACATCGTGCACACCCTTAAGGCCGCTTAATTTCACCGCTTGAGTAGCAAATTTAGTTAAATCGCCAGTGGCTTTTACGGGGATAACTGCAGCGGGGGCATTTTTAAGGTCATCTAAAATCACCTCAATTTTGCTATCGGCAGCGGCCGCTAAGCGTAATTCCACACCGGCAGCGCCGGTTTCAAAATCCACTTTGGCTACTTTAATCCAGCTGTTATCGGTAAAGGCTACAACCAACGCATCACCCACGCGCTCCACCTCAATACCGCCGGATTCTTTTTCTAAGGTTTCCGCTTCCACTAAATTATAGGGGTTAAAGTTTTTAAGTTGCGGCACGCCCTGGCGGCCAGCATTTACGGTCATGCCGCCATCAGCGGTGAAATTTAATAAATCCACGTTTACAGAGCGCTGGTAATCACTTTTGCCGCGTTCATTGGCAATGGCGCGGTTGTGGTAAAAAATATACCACTGGGTGCCCCATTGAAC
>DAOQGS010000404.1:0-3820 GCA_035338675.1 Cellvibrionaceae bacterium | reverse complement strand
CAAATCGCACCAGGCCCTTTTTCGAGCCAAAATTATTTTTGATTCCTCGGCTAAATCGAGTCATCGCGCGGCCTCGGTAGTAGGCTGTTTTAAAAGGGGGCCATATAGGTGCCGGTAACTTTTTAACATAGCGCTTATGGAAAATCGCTCCTGTACAGTTGTGTGTGCCGCAGTTGCGAGTGAGCCTTTCAAGGCTGTGTCATCCAAGGTATTCAATATCGCCTCAGATAGGGCTGCGGGGTTCTGTTTGGCCACCAAGAGCCCATCGCGGCCGTCGCTGAGAATTTCTTCGGGGCCACCACAACGGGTCGCGATGACTGGCAAGCGGCTGGCCATGGCTTCCAAGGTTGCGATGCTAAATCCCTCGCTGATGGAGCTTAGTACGAAGATTTCCATTTCTGCCAGAAAGCCAGGCGTATTGTCTAAAAAACCGATGAAATGTATGTGGCTACTGAGATTGAGTTGGGCAACTAAGCGGTTAATTTCGTCCATTAAGTCTTTTTTAGGATGCCCGGCAATAACAAAATGCACATCACTGTGTTGCTTGATCACGTGTTCCGCTGCGTGCACGAGGTTGGCGTAATCCTTAGCGGGGCGGATATTGCCGATGGCACCGATTAAGCGGCTGTGGGCGGGCAGGCCCAATTGTTCGCGCAATTGGATAGTTTGAGCACCGGTGTAGCGGTGAGGGTCGATACCGTTGTAAATAGTTTTAATCGCGTCAAAGGGAAACAGCTTGCGGGTGGCGACGTAGCGGCGTAAATCCTCGCTCACGGTAACCAACTGATTCACGCCCCATTTCATGAGCAGATTTTTAAAACCAATAAATCGCTCCTTAGGATTAACATCCACTTGACCATGCAGCGTAGCTACCAATGGAATGCACATAATGAGCGTGACAATTGAAAAAGTCAGCGTGGAGCCGAGCAGGTTAGCCTGCACCAAGCGCACGTTTTGCTCGCGCAGCAGCTTTAACACTTGCCAATAATAGGGTAGGGATAAAAAGCCGTGGGGCTTGAGAATGAAGTAGGTAATCCCCCGCTTAATTAATTGATCCTCCACCCATCCAGGGCCTTTTATAAGCGCTATGTTCCGGTAGCCGGGGATTATTAGCTGCTGAGCGAGATCTAAAAAAACCGTTTCTGCGCCACCTGGCCCTGTGGTGTCTATGGCGTGAAGGATGCTCGGGGGGGTGGCAGGCATAGCGAGGGCGCAGTTATAAAAGTGCGCCAATGTACTATAAACAGCAATGCACTTACCACAGGCGGCGCTATTGCCCGTAAAATGCCGCCATCATAATTAGAGCCCACCTCATGCCGCTTATTTCTGTACTTGTCCTCGATGCCGCTCAGCGCAGTGCACTGGCGGTGACGCGCTCTTTAGGTCAGCTACCTAATGTGCTAATTACTACGGCGGAGCGAGCGAATAAGAGTCTGGCGGGTGCTTCGCGTTTTAGCCATGAGAGTTTGGTATACCCCTGCCCGCAGGCTCAGCCTGGCGAGTTTGTGGCCTGGATGAGTGGTCTACTCAGCAACCGCTCATTTGATTGGGTATTTCCCGTTACCGAAGTCACCAGCCAGTTGTTGTTGATGTATCAGGCGCAGATTCCCAATCTTCGTCTGCCCTTTGCGCCGTTGGAAACCGTTATGGCCCTGGCGGATAAGGGGCAGCTTACCGAGCGGGCGCAGGCCTTAGGCGTACCGGTTCCGCAGTCCCAATGGCATGCCAATACGGATTCGTTAAAAGCTGACCATTTAACCTACCCGGTAGTGGTTAAACCCTGTCTATCAAAAATTTATACGCAGAATCACTGGCTTGCCACCAGCGTGTTTGTTGCTCAGGATGCTGCCGCGCTCACCCGCGAATTAGCCCTGCGGCCCTACTTGGCCGAGCACCCATTTATGGTGCAAGAATTTATTCCCGGCAGCGGTGCGGGTGTGTTTGCGCTTTATAACCGGGGGCAGCCTGTAGCGTTTTTTGCCCATAAACGGCTGCGGGAAAAACCCCCGGAGGGCGGTATTAGTGTTTTAAGTGAAAGTGCTGCGGTTACCCCGACCCTTGAGCGCTACGCGCGTACGCTGTTGGATGCAGTAAATTGGCACGGTGTTGCCATGGTGGAGTTTCGTGAAACGCCGGGCGGAGATTTTTACTTGATGGAAGTGAACACCCGTTTCTGGGGATCCCTGCAATTGGCAATTGATGCGGGCGTTGACTTTCCGGCTTTGTTGCTGCGCGCAAGCCAGGGTGAAGCGCTACCGCCGCAAGCACCTTATAAAATAGGGCAAAAATTGCGTTGGCTGTTAGGGGATTTGGATAGCCTCTATATTTATCTTAAGCGCCCCTACACATTCGGGGCGAAACTGCGTCGCGTAATCGAATTTCTTTCGCCAAGTTTTAGCGCTCAGCGTTATGAAATTAATCGCTGGGGCGATTTGGCCCCCGCGTGGCGGGAGTTGTATCAGTATTTCAAACAGCGTTAGCGTGCAGTTGAGTCGTGGCGTAATCATGGTTCTTTGAACCGATCGCAACGGAAGCACTCGCTGCGATGAATTAAACATAAAACAGGTGAATAGCGTGAGTGAAATTTGCGTTTCAGTGGTGATATGTACGCGCAATCGCGCGCAATACCTGCTTGAGTGTCTGCGGTCTTTTGAAAAAATACACACCGATATTAATTGGCAGCTGATCCTGATTGATAACGGCTCATCGGATAATACCCAGGCAGTAATTAGCCAATTCGCCGCTGCGACCTCAATTGCTCTAGTGGTGGGGCAGGAGCCTAATAAGGGGCTCAGTTATGCGCGCAATAAGGGTATTGAGCTGGCCGAAGGGGAATTCATCGCTTTTACTGATGACGATTGTTATCCCGAAACAGATTATGTGGATAAATTATTGATTCGACTCACATCCGATCCGAAACTAGGTTTTGTTGGTGGGCGCGTTTTATTATTTGACCCGGAAGATTATCCAGTCACGATCCAGACGTACAATGAGCCCATGTATTTAAACCCGGGCGAATTTTTATTTGCCGGTGTAATTCACGGCGCGAATTTCGCCTTTCGAAAAACTGCTCTTGTGCAGGCTAAGGGTTTTGACGTGCGCCTTGGCGCGGGCACGCCCTTCCCCAGTGAAGATGTTGACACCATGGCGGAATTATTGCGATTAGGCTGGCGGGGTGAATATGACCCCGCCATCGTGGTATACCACCACCATCGGCGCCGCAGCCAAGAAGAGGTGGATAAATTATTTGTGGGCTACGACTGGGGGCGCGGCGCTTATTTCGCTAAACACATTTTAAAACCTGGCCACCGACTTTTATTTGCTAAACGCTGGTTTAATAATATTCGTTGGCAACCTGCGCGTACCTCCCGGCGCGAAATTCAAGCCGCCTTGGTTTTCTGGTGGCGCTCCCTTGTGGGTTGAGGGGGTAGTAGGTTATGGATATTGCAGCCTTGTTTGATGCCGGTTGGACTGTAATTCCCCGCGCGTTTAAGCAGGCGAGCGCACTGGGCGAATTTGCCGAGTCATTAAGGCAAAATTATCGCCCAGCCCAGATCGGCCGCAGTCAGTCTGCGCGGCTGGAGCAGTCGGTGCGTTCGGATAAAATTCTGTGGCTAGATAACTTAGAGAACCCTGCGGTAAACGAATATTTGCAGGCTATGGAGGCCATTCGCCAGGAGGTCAATCGGCGTTGTTTTTTAGGCCTATTTGATTACGAATGCCATTTTGCCCGTTTTGAAGCGGGGGATTTTTATAAAACGCACCTGGATGCTTTCGCCGATGAACACAACCCGCGGGGCAATCGCAAACTTTCGTCGGT
>DAOQGS010000403.1:0-3829 GCA_035338675.1 Cellvibrionaceae bacterium | reverse complement strand
CACGGCCAACACACCCTCAGCGCAACCCAAATCAACAATACCCAAGGGCTCATTTATAGCGATGCCCAAACCCTAACCGTCACCGCGAGCACCGTAGATAACACCGCTGGCCGCTGGCAGCACAGCGGGCAGACGCTAATCGTTAACGGCTTGGATGAATGGATTAACAAGGCCAATGCCGATACAGCCGCGCTGTTGCAGACCGACGGCACTCTTGTTATTCAGGGGTTTAACCGGCTCCTCAACGACGGCCAGGTAGGAGAGGCGCCCAGCACCATCCGCGCCCGCAGTGCGCAATTACAGGGGAAACGTGTTGAGAACCTAAACGGCGCTCAGCTGGCACTAGTGGTCACTGAAAAAGCCGACGGTAACGCCTCAGGCATACCCCAAGCCCTGGCGAGTCTGCCGCCCGTTAAATCCACGTTGAAGTTGGATCAGCTGGTCAACCAAGGCCGCATATTCACTCAGGCCAGCCTAAATCTTAGTGACGCAAACCTACTCAATACTGGCGGCGAATTTTCTAGCTTCAGCGACCTCACCCTAAACGCCGGGGATCTTGGCGCACTGGGTGGCAAACTCTGGGCCGATGGCATCCTAACCCTTACCAGTACTGGCGATTTTACTTTCGCCAACCAAGCGCAATTGGATGCAGGCAGGGGCATTGTGTGGGATGTTAAGGGAGCCTTTACCAACCAAGGCACTCTCGCCAGCGGCACGAATGTAACTCTGAAGGCCAACGCCTTTACCAATACAGCGGCTGCAGATCTGTCCGCACTGGGCACACTCGCCCTTGAGGTGGCTCAGGCTTTAACGAACCAAGGCCGCATACGGGGCTCAAGTGATACCCAGGTACAGGCCAACAGCCTTGAAAACAACGGCCTAATCTCGGCTCAACAAGACTTAAAAGTGACTGCAGGGGCCAGCCTTACCAACACCAATACCTTGTTTGCCACTGGGAATCTCATCGCCCTGGCACCGGAGTTGTTCAATACCAGCACACCCACAACCACGGCGAGCATCTGGGCCGGGGGCAAGTTAATTCTTGCGGGTGGTCAAGCCGAGAGCGGCCGGGTGCCACGGGTGGGCCAGCAGCTCATCAATACCTCGGGCAGTATTCAAACCTACCAGGCGGGTGATATTGAACTGTGGTTTAACCAGGTTGTTAACCAGGCTGAGCCCTTTGAGCTAAAGCCCGAGACGATTAACGTGAAACAGTGGTTCACCACGGGCTCAGGCAAGCCTGCCGACGCCATAAACGATGGGGAGTTCGATATCACGATCAGCGAGCTGATGGGTTTAATGGACCGCAGTGGTAACCAACTACCCTACATTGAACACAACCTGTACGTATTTCAGCCCGCCAAGGTGGTTCGCCAGCCGCGTATTAATTCTGGCGGCGCTTTATTGATCCAAACCCTAAACGACCCTAAATCCGCACAGGCGGAATGTTCTGGCACCCCTTGTAAACCAGCGTTGATTCGCAATGAAGGCGGTAGCTTGAGTGCGGTGGGCAATCTCACACTCGAGGCGGGTTATGATCCCGATACCGTCTCCGGCACTGTGCTGGGCCACGGCAGTCGCCTAGACAATTCCAACCTCTATCTACCGGGTGAAACCACCCAAGAATCAAATCAATTCATCAACGTCATTCCAGATCCTGGTGTGGCGTACACAGACATCGCGCGCTTTTCCAACATGGGCACTTTTACGAGCGGGCCTTTTTTCACAGGGACTCAAGCCGTCGAAAAAGCCGCCACCTTGCACATCGGCACCCTCATCGCCGGTGGCGAACTCACCGCTCATGTTGAGAACGTCGAAAACGGCGAGAAAGCGATTTACCAAGCCGCTGGGACCGGCCCGGCCATCACCGGCGATGCGCCGCCGCCGATGGACTTCAGTCAGGGTGCACCGTTTAGCCGGG
The DNA here is from genome assembly GCA_035338675.1 of Cellvibrionaceae bacterium. GTDB lineage: Bacteria > Pseudomonadota > Gammaproteobacteria > Pseudomonadales > Cellvibrionaceae > CAMCXE01. The sequence goes on along the minus strand of DAOQGS010000403.1, from coordinate 1,908 downwards.
TTGCCCTGAGCAACGCTGACTCCACCCAAGTTAAGGTCACCGAGCGCACTCAACTTGACCCCAACCAGGCCAGCTCAGACGGTTTAGGCAGCACAGGCGACACCGACATAACGCCGCCCTCACAACCCCAAGATGAGCAAACCCAGGCCCGCGAAGCACGCATCTACAACCCGCTGCAAAACCTGGTATTACCCAACAATGGCTATCTGTACCGGGTGGACATCAAGGGCAGCTCACCCTATGTAGTACAGGCCGCCGACCTGCTCAAACCACCCACAGATACACCCAACACAGAGAAACCCGGCACGCCGCCCACCAGCAGCGATTACTTTTTCTCGCAACTGGGCTACGACCCAGAACAGATCGGCCGTCGCTTAGGCGACAGCTTTTATGAAACCGAGCTGGTGCGCCAGGCGGTGATGGAAACGCGCGGTGTGCGTTTTGTAACGGACCCGCGCACGGGCCTGGCCATCGATTCGGACGAAGCCCAATACCGCTACCTACTGGATAACGCCCTCGAAGCGCAAAAAGACCTGCAACTGGCGGTGGGCACCGCCCTAACACCCGAACAAGTGCGCGCCTTAACCCAAGATATCGTCTGGTTGGAGCGCCACGAAATGGCTGGGCAAGAGGTTTGGGTGCCGGTGTATTACGCCACCGGCGTGGACCCAACCCAGATGGCCAAAGGAGCCGTCATGGCAGGGCAATCTGTCCGCGTGGTCAGTGAAGAATTACTCAACCGAGGGGATATTCGCGGTCTGAGCCTGGTAGATGTGAGCAACCAAAAAAGCCAAAATTTTGGTGCGATTGGCAGCCTGGATCGTTTAATCGTCAAAGGCCAAAACCTCGATAACAAGGGCTTGATGCTGGGTAAAACCACCCAGGTGAGCGGCTTTGATATCGACAACAGCGGCCAGATGATCGCCCGCGAGACCTTGGACGTTACCGCTGACCATGAACTGAGCAACCGGGGTGAGCTGGCCGGAGCCGATGTAAACGCCAAAAGTACCGGCGGGGATGTCATCAACCAGGGCCAGATTAACGCCAGCAGTAATGTTGATCTCGATGCAGGGCGGGATATTCTGCTTAAACCAGGGCAGGGGGCTGGCATCACCACTGGCCGCAACCTCACTGCAAAGGCGGCGCGCGACTTCAACCTCGAAGGTCAAACCATCAACACCCAGGGCGACGCCACCCTCAGCGCTACCCGCGATGTAACGATCACCCCTACCACTGAGCGCTCACTCACCAGCGGCGGTAATACCAGCACTGAAGCCGTCACCCACACCGCCACCAAGATCACCACTGGCGGCTCCCTAAGTATCGATGCAGGCCGCGACCTTGGCATAACCGCCACCAAAATCGATACCGGCAAAGACCTCACCCTTCGAGGTGAGCGCGACGTCACCCTCACCAGCGCCGCCGATAGCACTCATACTGAAGGCCAAGGCAAAAACTGGCACACCATTGAAACCGACGTTAAGCAAGTCACCACCAACATCAGCGCCGGGGGCAACATCGACGCCAATGCCGGGCAAGACCTCAACCTAGTGGCCGTCAAAGGCAAAGCGGATGGCGATATACACCTCAGCGCCAAGCGCGACACCAACCTATTGGGTGCCGTGGATTCTGAATACGACTACAGCTACGAGAAGAAGAAAAAAAGCCTGGGCCGCAGTAAAACTAAAGAAAGTGAAAGCCTTACAGAAACGGCGGTCGCGACGGAATTAAGCGCTGGCGGCAATCTGTTGCTGAACACCAAACTCGGCAGCAAAGGCGAAATCCTCAAGGAAACTGGCCAGCGCATTAATACCGAAGGCGCCAAGCTCAGTGCTGGCGATCCCGAAGCCTCAGGCGAAACCCAGGGCACCATTGCCGCTTATGCCGCTGATGGCATCATCTTGGCCG
>DAOQGS010000402.1:0-3833 GCA_035338675.1 Cellvibrionaceae bacterium | reverse complement strand
GCGAGACATGGGCAGGAAGGGCGCCACGCCGAAGCGCTTGGCCCAGTAGGGACGGCGGCATGGAATTCCCCTCGGAACTCTTCAACGCCAGTAGCGTGCAGGCCTTTGCCGATAGCCTGGTGGAATCCGCCCGCGCCTTTGTTGCCAAGCCCGATGCCACCATCGCCGAACTCGCCAGCGCCTTGCCAAATGACCGCAGCCGCCTGGCCGAGCTCAACCCACCCGCCAAGCCAGTGGCCTTTGACAGTGTGCTCAGCCAGTTAGCCCGCGCCCGCGCCCAGTATGGCCAGGAGAGTGCTGTGCTGGCGGGGGATGGCAGCTACAACTTGCGCGAGTTAGAAGTGCGCAGCAACGAGCTGGCCTGGAGCCTTAAGGCGCAAGGCATAGGCCCAGGCAGTCTGGTCGCTCTGGTGCTCAAGCGCGGCTATGACTTGCCTGCAGTGATTATCGCCCTGTGGAAACTCGGTGCCGCCTACATGCCCCTGGACCCAAGCCTGCCCAGGGCGCGGGTAGAATCCATGCTGGAGACCGCTCAGGTTACCGCCCTGCTGGGCCATCAGCGCTGGGCGGAGGACTTCGGCGTGCACCGCTACCTGAGCCTTGAAACCCTTGAGCAGGTCTCCTTCGAGCCCTACCCAGAGGTGAGCCTTACCGAATCCACCCGCGCCTATGTGATCTTCACCTCTGGCTCCACCGGGGTGCCTAAGGGTGTGGAAGTGGGCCACGGCGCTTTGGCGAATTTCTTAACCGCCATAGGTGAAAAACTGAACCTAAAGCCCGGCCACCGCCTGCTTGCCATTACCACCTTGAGTTTTGATATTTCTATTCTGGAGCTGTTTTTACCGCTGCTTGCTGGCGCCAGTGTCAGGGTGGCCGATGAAAACCTGGTGTTGGACGGCTTTGCTTTAAAGCAGCAGCTGGAGCAGTCCGCCATCACCCACCTGCAGGCAACCCCTACTACTTGGCGTATGTTGCTTACCGCCGGTTGGCGGGCGCCCAAGGGCTTTAATGCGCTATGCGGCGGCGAGGCGCTGCCGAGCGATTTGGCCGCCGGGCTTATCCAAGCGGGCTGCACCCTTTGGAACCTCTATGGCCCCACCGAAGCCACCGTATGGACGGCCACTTACAAGGTTGCTGACAGCGCCGAGCTGCTTGTTAGCCGGGGCGGGGCGCCCGTATACCTGGGGGAGCCCCTGGCCAACACCCAGTTGTATGTGCTGGATGACAGGCTGCAGCCCTTACCCCTGGGGGTGTATGGCGACTTGTGGATTGGCGGCGCGGGCCTGGCCCTGGGTTATATAGGTGCCCCTGAGCTTACCGCCGAGCGCTTTATCACCGACGCCGAGGGCCGCCGCTTGTATAAGTCCGGCGATATCGCCCGCTGGAATCAAAGCGGCCAGTTGGAGTATTTAGGCCGCAGCGATTTGCAGGTCAAACTGCGGGGCTTTCGTATTGAGCTGGCCGAAATCGAAAGCGCGCTGCGCAGCCATCCGGCTATTACTGATGCGGCTGTGGTGGTGCAGGATTTGGGCAGCGACCAGCGCCTGGTGGCGTTTGTTATCTACCGCGAGGGTGATGAGCCCACTGCCTCCCAACTGCGCAGCCACCTGCGCCAAAGCCTGCCGGATTACATGTTGCCTCAGCAGTTCACCCAAGTGGAGCAGTTCCCCACCACGGCCTCCGGCAAACTCGACCGCAAAAAACTCGCCGCTCCCGAGGAGGCTGGCCACACCAGCAGTCACGCCTACACACCGCCAACCACTGCCACCGAGAAGCTGCTGGTAGAGATTTGGGCCGGTGCGCTGCTTAAAGAACAAGTCAGTATCGACAGCCAATTCTTCGATATTGGCGGCCATTCTTTGCTCGCCTTGGAAGTGATTTTGGCCATTGAGGAAGCCTGCCAGGTGCGTTTTGCTCCCCAAGATATGTGGGTAAACACCCTGGAGCAGTTGGCTGCCAAAATTGACGCCAGCCGTTCAGCTGGTAGCCCCCAGCCTGAGCCCGTCCCAGCCACGGAAGCTGGCAGCCCTGAGCAGGAAAAACGCTCCGGCTGGTTGGGCCGCCTGTTTGGGCGCGATTAGGTGAGTGTTCCTTTACTGACCCCTTGGGGCTATAGTGCCGCACCTGCGGCATTTGTCTGTTTTTTCTAAAAGGAGGCCCATTGCAAACTTTTTATTTTGGCCCTGCAGCGTCATCCCTATATGGCGCCTACCACGAACCTCAGGGCGTGCCGCGCCGGGAGGGCATAGTCCTGTGTTATCCCTTCGGCCAGGAATACATGCGCGCCCACCGCAGCTTTCGCCGCCTGGCCATTAACCTGGCGGCCAAGGGTTTTGCGGTACTGCGTTTTGACTACCGAGGCTGTGGCGATTCCGCTGGAGATACTCCTGGCGTGACCAGCCAAGACTGGATCGCCGATATTCACGCCGCCATCCAAGAGCTTAAAGATATAGCAGCGGTGCAGACCGTCTCCCTGATGGGCCTGCGTTTGGGCGGGCTACTGGCGGCGGCAGCGGCGCAGAACCAGAACATCAACCGTTTAGTGCTGTGGGATTGCTCCTTAAGCGGCACAGCCTACTGCGATGAGATCAGCCGGGAGATAGCTGCGCAGCAGTCCCGCTCTAAATTTATCGCCCCCAACGGCGATATGCTCTACAACGGTTTTAATCTGCCCAGCAGCCTGCAAACGGGCCTTAAGCAGCTGGACTTATTGCAGATGGAACAGCTTAAGCAATTGCAATGGAGCCTAATCGTCTCCCACGAACACGCCAATTTCACCGCCCTTAAAGAGGCCTACAGCAGCAACCCGCGCTTTAGCTACACCCTGGCGCCTGCGCCCCACGACTGGAATTATGTGGACCATGTGGGCGGCATCCTTTGGCCTGCCCCTATAGTGGCGGCCATTGAACAGTATTTTGAAGGGGGTTTAGCGTGAGGGAAAAAACACTCAGCATGGGCCCAGCGCCTAGCCTACAGGGCATCATCTGCGAACCTCTGCCAGGGGCTGCCGCGAGCAATACCGCCATGATATTGCTCAACTCTGGAGTGATTCACCGGGTGGGTTCCTGTCGTTTATCGGTATTGCTGGCGCGCTCTGTCTGTACCGCCGCCAATATAGTTACGGTGCGGTTTGATTTCTCCGGTATCGGCGAGAGCGACGCCCGCCGCAGCGCGCTAACCGCCGATGAAGTGGCGGTGGCGGAAGTGATCGAGGTAATGAATTACCTGGCTCAGCACAAAAAAATCGAGCGCTTTATTTTGTACGGGCTCTGCTCTGGCGCCTATGCCTCCTACCGCACCGCCCTAAAAGACCCTAGGGTTATCGCCATCGCCCAGATCGACGGCTACTGCTATTCCAGCTGGAAGACCTACTGGCACCACTTTGTTCCTCGCCTGCTTTCCAGCGCCCGTTGGGCGAGCGTAGCCAAACGCCTATTGGGACTGAAAAAAACCGTCAGCGGTGCGGCCGTTTCGGGGATTGAAGCGAAGTTTTTTGAGGTGCCAAACTTCGGTAATTTCCCGCCCCAGGCTGAGGTTACTGAAGGCCTAAAGCAATTGGTTAAACGCCAAGTGCGGTTTTTTAACCTCTTCTGCCGCGGCGAGCATTACAACTACGCCGATCAATACCGGGACTGTTTTAGCTCAGTGAAATTCGGCCCTCTGTTGGAGCTGCTTTACCTGCCCAACGCTTCGCATATTTTGGCGGAGCCGGAGGATCGGGCCCTGGTCATTGAGCGCATGACCGCTTGGGTTAAAAGCCAAGTCTAATCCTGGGCTCTGGGAGCGCATTCTTCTGTCTCGAAGGGGCGCGCTTGCCACAAGCGGTTGCGGCC
>DAOQGS010000401.1:0-3846 GCA_035338675.1 Cellvibrionaceae bacterium | reverse complement strand
GTCCTGAAACCTTAAATTTTATTGTGAGGGATTTGGGGATTTCGTTGACCGAATTAATGACCGGGCAAGATCCTGGGGTTTTTTGTTTGGGAATGCAATTAAAGCCCAGTTCTTTTTCTGAAATATCGGTTGTGGCACATGTGCCCGCGCGAGCACAAATAAGTGCAATGCCTGCCAACTACGCTGTAGAGCGCTTTAGGCGGGTGGGTGGGATGGAAAAGCTCGAACAGTATTCACTTGCTGCACAGATGATTAAGGCCAACGCCATGGTGTTGCCGAATAAGAAAGGTGAGTGCCCGCTGGGTGATGATGAAATAGGCATTAGTATTCGTCTGAGCCATTTGCGCGGTTTATTAATTGCTCGCTTAAAAACGTTCGGGGTGATGGTAATTCAAAAAAATACTATGGTAATTAGCGTTGATTCGGATGGAGTGCAAGCGCAATTTATCGACGGTTCGCGTAAAGAATTTGATGCTATTATCTCGACCGCACCGAATTATGAGCTGTTTGGGCGCGTGCAACTACAGCAAACGGTACAGTGGGTGACAACTGATCGATTGCCTGCTCCTAGCGCTGAACTGACGCTAGATGTGCGTGGGTGGATGATAATGGATGCCGTCGCCCAGGGTAAGCGTTGCGAAATTCGCAGCATTGGTTGGGGCGATAAGGCACAAGCATCAATGCATAATTCCGTGGGCGATGGAGAAATCAAACATATCTCAGCTGCTTGGTTTGGTGCCTATTGGCAAGATCGAATAGTATGTTTGTCTGATAGCCAATTCTTTGGGGCTGAATTTTTATTAGATCCCCTGCAGCCTGTTATTAAAGTGGTGCAACTTCTAACACATATTTTGCCCGTGCAAACATCTGCTGATCTGTTGGCGCGGTACTTTAATGAGCGTGTGCAGGCAATCAGTTTAGCCTGTCGAGAATATATCATTGCTCACTTAATCGAATCCTCAATAGAAAATATACAAGATCTAGTCTCCGAGCAGGATAGGGCTTTATATTGGCAGAGAAAAACGATCTATCAGACATTGGGTGAGCCTGTGCAGCCTGCGGCAAACCTTATCTCTGATGGCATTTGGGCGGCGTTCTGGCATGCACATTCTATTTATCCGCAAAGCGCTTCCAATTTATTGCGCTCGTTTGACTTAGATGAAACCTTGCACCAGGCGCGGACTATAGAATCGAACATAACTGAAATAATACCCCGCTTGCCTACCCATCAATATTATATTTCGCTGCTTAATGGAGGTGGAGTGTGAATTTAAAACAAGAAAATCGCATACGAAAAATAGTTATTGCCGGTGGTGGCAGTGCAGGCTGGATGTGTGCTGCCGCCCTGGTGCGAGTATTTGGTGATAGCGACATTAGTATTGTGCTAGTCGAATCCAATGAAATTGGCACTGTTGGTGTGGGCGAGGCAACTATTCCGCACATGGCAGCTTTTAATGAAATGCTAAAAATTAGCGAACCGGAGTTTATGCGTAAAACTCAGGGCACTTTTAAGTTGGGCATCGAATTTGTGAATTGGCGGGAGCTTGGGCACTCCTATATTCATCCATTTGGCACTTATGGTAAAGAAATTGATTCAATGCCATTTCATCAGTATTGGCTGAAAGGTATGCAGCAGGGATGGGCACCTAAATTAGAGGAGTTTGCATTAGCTTCAACCGCTGCTCGGCAAGGGCGATTTTCGCGGCCTATTAATATTCCGGGCTCGCCCCTGTCAGAAATAAATTATGCCTATCATTTTGATGCCAGCTTGTATGCCAAGTATTTGAGTGAATATGCGCAAAAACGCGGTGTGGTTCATGTTGAAGGCATGATCGAGCAGATTCCTTTAGATCCTGATACGGGATTTATTCAGTCCTTAGTGTTGAAAAGCGGCCAGGTAATAGAAGGCGATTTATTTATCGATTGTTCTGGTTTTCGCTCTTTATTGCTCGGCAAGACGCTGGGCATTGAGTATGAAGACTGGTCCGATCTATTGCCCTGTGATCGCGCCGTGGCGGTTCCCTGTGAGCGCATTGAACCCTTGTTGCCTTACACCCGTTCTACCGCCCATTCTGCTGGTTGGCAATGGCGAATTCCTTTGCAGCACCGCACTGGCAATGGACATGTCTTTTCCAGCCGCTATATGTCGGTGGATGAAGCGACGGCAATACTCCTGTCGAATTTAGATGGCCCAGCTACGGCTGAACCTAGGGAAATAAAATTTACGGCAGGGCGGCGCAAAAAAATCTGGCATAAAAACTGTGTTGCCATAGGGTTGGCCAGCGGATTTTTGGAGCCGTTAGAATCTACTAGTTTGCACCTGATTCAAATGGGGGTAGGTAGGCTAATAAGCCTATTTCCAGATAAGAGCTTTCATGCAGACTATGTCGATAAATATAACGAAAAAATGCAGAACGACCTGGTAGGTATTCGCGATTTTATCGTCCTGCACTATTGGGCTACACGCCGCAATGATTCAGAGTTTTGGCGCTATTGCCGCAACATGGCGGTGCCTGCCACGTTGCATCGCAAAGTAAATATGTATCGTGATGGCGGGCATATTGAACGGGAAAATTTGGAACTATTTACTGAGCCTAGTTGGCTTGCGGTAATGCATGGGCAAGGGGTGGAAAACAGGCGTTATCACCCGAGCGTAGATGTGATGCCGGGACTTCAGGTGCGAGAGAAATTGGAGGCCATGCGTTTAAAAGTGAAAAATTCTGTCGGCGAGCTCCCTTCGCATGGCGAATTTATCAAGCGCTATTGCTCAGCAGAAAATGGCTGATAGCATTTAGCTCATTGCTCCATTTGTGAGTTAAACCGTCGCAGATGTTTGTCTGCGACGGTTTTCGTATGAGCTTCTCCAACGTTGGCAGAATTTCTATGCAGGCCAGTTGGTGGGGCAGAAAATGCTGCGCTTAAATAGCGGTGGTTGGGCGTTTAATTAATAAAATCAATCACCCGCACCACCTTTTCAATCCCATCCGTACTCGCCACTATTTCAGTTGCCAATTGCCCTTCTTTGCGGGTGAGTTGGCCCATGATAAATACCACGCGATCTTCCACGACGATTTTAACTTTGGAGCCTTGAAATTCGCGGTTGGCTAGGAGTTTTACGCGGATTTTGGCTTCCAAGCCGCTATCGTTACTGCGAGTGAAAAAGGTGGTGTTGCTGGCCAGTTGGATTTCGTTGTGCACGCGGCCTGGGCCTACGCCCTGGGTTTCGCTGGCGGCGCGGCCGGCTTCGGTTTTGAGTTCTTCATCGGGTACTTGGCCGGTTAATAATACAGTGCCTTTAAAACTGTTGACGCGGATGTGGGTTTCGGTGAAATCCAGGCTGCTGTTATTAATGTTGGCGTACACGGCCGATTCTATTTTTTGATCGTCCACAAATTCGCCGAGACTGCGTTTGCCCGGCGGTGGGGGGGGATTAAAGTCTTCTTTTTTCGGGGTTTCGGCGCAGTTGGTGAGCAAAAGTACACAGGGGAGAACCAAGGCTAAGGAGCGCAGCAGTGTCATAGGGGGCCTTTTAGGTTGGGTTAGTCCATGCCAAACAATGTGTGGTCGATAAGATCGCACAGGCTGTATAGGCATAACAAATGAATTTCGTGAATTCGTGTGCGCGAATCCACCTGCACACAAATTTCAATGTCCTGGACATCTAATAACGACGCAATATCCCCGCCGTCGCCGCCGGTGAGGGCGATCACTTGTAGGCCCCGCTCGTGGGCGGTGGTAACCGCTTGCAATAAGTTGCCCGCATTGCCGCTGGCGCTGATGACCAACAATACATCGCCTTCCTGGCCCAGGGCGCGGATGGGTTTGGCGTAGATTTCAGTGTGTTGG
>DAOQGS010000400.1:0-3847 GCA_035338675.1 Cellvibrionaceae bacterium | reverse complement strand
TCCACGGTATTTTGGCAAGAATCATTATAGGAAGCCATGGAACGCCAGGTATTACCGTGACCGCCGTTGCCCATATCCACCTGGCTAAACTCACATACACTGGCCACCGGTGCATAAAATTCAGTGGCAATGTTCATTTCCGTTAAGGATTTTGGCAACCATTTACCCGGCGGCGCGCCATTGGGTAAATACATAAATACAATGCGTTTGTTGGGCAGGTCTGCCGCTTGTGCATAACGGCTGGCCAATGTACCGGCCAGCAGTGGCATAGCGCGGTATAAGGTGGATGAAACACCCACCTTGGTGAGCATATCTAAAAAGCGGCGGCGCTCGCGGTTGGCGCTGCGTTCAGATTTTAAAATATCGCGGTTCATATCTAATCCTCATCTTAGCAGGTGCGCAGCAGCATTATTTACGGATGCGAATGACATCCAACAAACCTAAAGCCTTGAACATGGCTTTAGGGCTCTGCTTGGAGTCCTGCATGACTTTATTGAGTTTTTCCGCCGCACAACTTAAATCATTGACTTCGGCAACTGACAGCGCCGCTTCTGATTTATATTGATCCAACGCATTGGGCGATAGCGCCCGCCCGGTGCTAAAGCGATAGGCTTTTTCAATTAAGCAGGCTTGGCTGGCCGATAATGCACCTATGGCTTTGGAAAGCGCTTTGGCACCACTAAAGGGAATTTGCGCTGCGTCGTTAAGGTTTTCCGTGCCGATTAGGGTGCCGTTAAAATCCACCGGAATTAAATTGCGGTGCAAACCAAAATCTAATTGCTGAGTTTGCGGCAAACCAATTTCACTAAAATCTTCCATGCCGCCACCTAAAGGATTAATCATGCTGGCGTGGCACACCGCACAGAGCGGATCGTTGGTTAATTTTTCGTAATAATCCCGTGTGGAGAGTGCGCCACCGGCTTTTAACTCATCCACTTTAGCGGTTAAAGCAGCGCGCTCACCATTCAGCGCTGGCGGTGGCGCTATGTGGTGGCAGAGCATAATTTCACGGGCATATACCGCACGCAAAATAGGCGAGGTGGATTCCGGGTGGGCAAAGGTAGTCATAAATGCGCCAGTGGTTAAAGCACCGCCACGGGTAGTGGTGGGAGTTTTCACAAATTTATCCGCACCTGCGCCGCCATCATTGCGATTAATGCTGTAGTAACTGGCAAGGGTTGCATCCAAAAAGGTGTAATCAGCGGTATAAAATTCTGCAAATGGCACGTTGTTGTTAAAGATATAAGCAAAATTTTCTTCCACCTCTTTGGCCATGGAATCTCTGACCTTATCGGTGAATTTTTTATCGTTGCGGATAAAATTCTGCCCGTACAGTTTATTAGTTTGCATCCACAGGGCCGCAAAACGGCGCACATGCTCTTGGCCTCGCGGCGAAGCCTGCAAGCGGTCGATTTGCAGGGCGACCTTATCCGGTGAATTTAAATCGCCATTTTTAGCAGCCGCCAATAGGGTTTCATCGGGTGTGCTGCCGGTGTACATGTAACTTAACGCTGCGGCATATTCAAATGGGTCTAACACATAGGCATCACTTGCCGCCAACTCAATTGCACTTTGTGCAACAGAGGTTGTGGCTTTTTTCTTCGCGGCGGAAACAGTGGCATCGACAATAAATAAATCTTTATCAAAACCTGTGCGCCCGTAGGGCTGTTCACCTTGATCCTGGTTGCTAAAAGCAATCGTAAGTTGTTGGGAACCAGTTTTACCTGTGACAAAATATTGGTAGGTTTGCACCTCGTATTTATCCACCAATACTTTGCCTAACACCTGGCCGCCTAAACTCACCGTCATTTCCGGCCAGGCCCCCTTATAATCATTGGCGCGGGCGCGAATGGTAATAAAGGCGGGATCGGTCAGGGTAAAACTCTGGGCTATATTACCTGCCGTATAAATATTATGGGTGCCATCGGTGAGGCTCTCACCGGTGCTTTTACTGCTAAATGCAGCGCCTTTTACCGTGGTGCCACCTGCTACCACTTCATAATCACCAGCGGCGGAACTCGTAGTGGTTTTACCCCAGCCCTTAGCCCGCGCATCAGCGGCGGGAATTCCCTGTTCGGGTCTATAGGGAAAATTGGGGGAAATTAAAGTCGCCCCAATCGCCCAGCGCAAACCAGCTTGTGGGCTGGGGGCTTTGCTAAATAATTCTTTAAAGCCGCTAATTTCTAAATTGCCAGTGGTGTCGTCCACCAAGGGGCGGCGGAAGGCTTTATAGGCAAATTCATTAATGAATTTTTCCGCACAGGCGGTTTTATCGGTACAGGTAAACGGCAGCCCTTTGGCAATTGCCCAATCGGCAATTTTTTCCGCATTGGCGTAATATAAATCGGCAACAGCACCGGTCATCACTGCATTGTAATGGCTGGGGAAACCGCCTATGGCAATATCACCAGTGGTTTCTAAATATTCCGCTGGAATAGTGGCAGAGGGGAATAAATCCTGTACAGAATTGCGAAATTCGTAGGAGGTTAATAATTTTAACGAGCGCTCGCCGTAAATGACCGGCTGATCGGCTCGGCAGGAAGTCGGTTTAACCCGCCAGGTTTCTAAATAGGCTGTTAAATCAGCCGCATCTTGATTGATAAAGGTTTCCGGTGCATCCACCGGCATGGTGTCATTAATTTTACGGAACAGATTTTCACTAGTAGGGTATTTAGAGACGGTAATTTTTTTATTCCCATTGCCATCCACGCCGTGACAATCCACACAACCGCCCTCGGCGCTTTCGTAGAGGGTTTTACCCCGGCTGCTATTGGGCGTGAAATCGCTGTAATGGCGCACTGTGCCGCTGCTGGAGTTGGAGGAACTCGATGAGCTAGTAGAACTGGACGAGCTAGAACTCGATGAGGTTTTACCGCTGGAGCTGCTGGAGGATGAGCTGGAACTGGACGAAGCTTTACCGCTGGAACTGCTGGACGATGAACTCGACGAACTGCTGGCATTAGGGTCGCCCCCGCAAGCAGTTAAACCGGCGGCTATCACCAGGGTAATAACGCTCGGCAGCGGTTTTATAGGTTTCATGCGATGCGCAGCGCAAAGCCACGCGCGCGCAAGAGCAGTGAGAATATTCATACGTCCCTCAACTCGAATTAGGGTTGTCAAAATGGATGCCCGGGAAGACATAAACCCTACTGCCCAAATTCTGCGGCCCAATTATTGTGTTTGTATGCGGCTATTTAGGTGTGATCACCAAGTTGATGGTGTTCGCACCTTTAATTGCGTCACACAAGGGGGCCTGCGGCAATAGTCATCATGATTATAAGGTGATAGTGCTCAGCCGATGTGGTGTCGATCACAGCTTGGCAAGTCAATCTAAAAAAAATAAAATAAACAATTAAACCGAAATTAATCGGATTAATACTACCAGAATTAATCCGACATATGCCAACTGTTCCTGCGCGTACATTCGGCAATTACTCCTGCATTGCCAGCGCGTCGCCACCTACGTATTTCAACAAGCTGCTAGGTATTGCAACAAGCTGCTAAACTGCCGTCATTTAATAAACACCTTTCCGAGCAAATAATTATGCTATCGCCTACCCTGCGCAGTTGTTTAGAAATCTATACGATCAATACACAAAAACGTCATTTGGTTATGGCGGCCGATATTCATTTTGAAGCGCCTAATTGGAGCCGAGACGGACGCTTTTTAGTCATTAATAGCGAGGGTTTGTTATATCAAGTGCCCATTGCGGAGCCTAAGTTAATTCCGATCAATACGGATTTTGCTACTCGCTGCAACAATGACCACGGTATCTCCCCCGACGGAGGCGAATTAGTTATTAGCCACCACGCCGAAGAAAAAAATAATGCCTCCATTATTTACCGC
>DAOQGS010000399.1:0-3862 GCA_035338675.1 Cellvibrionaceae bacterium | reverse complement strand
ATGCTGGTGTGTGTCTGGCTAAGTGTTCCGCCACTTTTGGGCGGAATACTTGTATCGATGCACATATAAAACACGCTTAGAGGCCCGCTGCGCGGCCCTATAAAATAAGCCGACGCGGCGCTCCGCAGAATTCTTTATTTGCCTGCCCCTGCTTTCAAAGCATTCATGGTTTCTGTGTCCACCAGGGTGTTATTACTGGCGTCATTGCGGGTGTCTTGGTCGCGATCGAATAACCCTGAGCCGAATTTGCCTTTGGCGTCCCCCGCGTCCCAATAAAAAGGCACTAAACCATTTTGCAGCGCTTTTTGGATGACGGTTTTATGCCAATAGGCGCGGGATTTAAAATGCAGGTTGCGCTCGGCAGCGGGCACTTGTTCGTTGCGGCGCATGGCGGCAAACTCGCCCAAAATAACGGGAATACCTTTGCTGGTGAATTTTTCTTTCATCCAATTAAATTCCTTATCTATATCTGCTTCTTCACCCCAAGTGGGGTTGTGTTGGGTATCGGTAGTGGAATGGTTGCCACTGCCCCAATAATAAAAAGGGTAGGCCGTATAGCCCCAATCTTGCGGCTCCGTCATCAGGGTAAATTGATAGGGCGTGTAGGAGTGCACCTCAACCATTAGTTTATTGGCTTGGCTGTCCTTGGGCAGTTTATTCATTAATTGGTAGGTTTTTTCTGCGCTGGTGGATGGCCCCTGTACCACTAAAACGCGATAGGCATTTTTGCCGCCGGTAGCGCGCACCGCATCCACAAAGGTTTGGTGATAGGCGAGTAACACTTCCATTTCCGCGGCGTTTTCCACGGCGGGTTCATTGGCGCTGGCAAATAATAAATGTTCGTCAAAATCCCGCAGTGCTGTGGCAATTTGGCTCCAATAGGCCCGCTGTTTATCGCTCACCGCTGCCTGGCTTTGGGCGTTGACATTATTCTCCAGCCAGCCGCCATCCCAGTGAATATTAATTAATACATACAGCCCATTATTAATCGCCAATTGCACGGCGGTTTTAACGCGATTAAGCCACGCCGGGTCAATTTTGGCGGTGGTGGGATCGGCGTATTGATCCCACGAGAGGGGTAGGCGCACCGCATCAAAACCACTTTGTTTAACCCGCTGCATTAATTCATTGGAAATTGACGCATTGCCCCAGCTGTTTTCCGGTGCTATGCCGTCTAATTTTAAATAACTGCCATCGGAATTTTTTAATACCGCCTCCATGCTATTGCCCATATTCCAGCCCAATTTAATTTTTGCAGCCAGGGTTTGCGCGCTGCTGGGCATGCCCTGAGCATCCGCTGCAATCGGGTTTGTATTGTAATTGGGATAACGGCCAGCCATACCGGCGCTTGATGAACTGGAGCTTGAAGAGCTAGAACTTGAAGAACTAGAACTTGAGGACTTGCCGCTGCTTGAACTTGAAGAACTAGAGCTAGACGAGCTAGAACTTGAGGATTTACCGCTGCTGGAGCTGGACGAACTGGAACTGCTCGAGCTTGATGACGCGGTAGGATTAGTTCCGCTGCAGCCGCTCATCGCGAGGGTTAAAACTGCACTGAAAACACAATTGACTAATAATGTACGCATAAAAGGTTGCCTGTAATAAAAATGCGCCTTAAACACTGGCAGGATCAAGCTAAATTTGGCTGCACAGGTATGCGCGTAGAATTTTTAATAAAACTGACGGTAAAGTTGGCAACACCATCCATCGCCTTGAGATTTGGTGTTTGCGCGTTTAAGCCGCAAAAACGCCGCATGCATTGATTATTATTAACCCGGCGGCATGTGCCGCCGGTTTATAAATTGGCTTATTCGCTGACTCGAAAATAATCAAAATCAACAAAACCGCCCGCCGTTTTGGTGGCGTAATTAAACAGCGCAAAGCGATAACCCATAAAATGGGTTAACTCATAGGACATCTGCAGTGTGTCGCCAATTTGCCGCCAGGTGGTGCCATCTAGGCTGTAATAAAACGTGGCGTCATCCGCCTGGTTTTTAAAATTACCATTAATGCGTAAATACACCCGGTTGTTGGTGAGGCTCACCCGCTCAACTTCACGAGCGGAACCGGAGGCTGCGTTGACCATCACTAGGGCGCGGTTGCTGCCGGTTTGGGTAACGCCCACAAAACCGTATTTGGATTGCAATGCGCCAAGGCCCGCCACATCGCCGTCTTTCATCCCGCTTACATCAAGGGCAATGGTGCCGGTGCTGGTGGGGCCAAACATGCGTTGGGTGAGGCTGTTGCGCGCATCCACAAAACTCGCTGCCGTGCGCGTGGTAGTGAGGCGCATAAAACCGGGCCGGGCGGCCAGGGACCAACCAGTGGCATCCGGGTTGTGGTTCCACTGCCAGGCTAAATCTAAATTGGTATTGGTAAATTCATCGGAGCGAATAATGCCGCGCAGGCGTTTATCGTCCACATTAAACCCGAGCGTTTGCGGCGCCTTGCCATTTACCCCTGCCACTGGCCAATCATTTTGCCACTGCACCGGCACTAACCAAGGAATACGCCCCACCGCGCCGCTATCGCGAAAGGCGTACAAATACCATTTGCCATCGGGAGTGCTGACATATTCGCCCTGAGCGATGCCCTGATCTTGAAATACCACGCGGCCTTCATAGGGGCCGGTAATGGAGCGGGCGCGATGCAGAATTTGCGTGCGGCTTTTGCCTGATGGCCAGCAGATATTGGAGATGTAATACCAGCCATTAATTTTTTGAATTAATGTCCCTTCGGCTTTTAATATAAAACTACTGCCCGCTACAGACGAGGCTTTGGCAATAATTTGTTGATTGACGCCACCACTTTTAATGCCGGATAAATCCGCATTTAATTCAATTAAACGAATGTCGTCCTGGCCGTAGGCTAAATAGGCGCGGCCGTCGTCATCTAATAATAAGGAGGCGTCGTGATATAAATTGGGCAGGGTGGTTTGCGTCCAGGCGCCGCCTTCAATATTGGTGGTGCGCCAAATATAGGTTTTATTGGTAGTGTAGGAAAAAGACGTTACGTAAAACGTGCCGTTTTTGTAGTTAATACTGCTGGCCCAAGTGCCTTTGCCGTAGGCGTTGGCGCCGTTCATATTTAAGGCGTTGTTATTGGCATCTAGCGCTTTATGGGCGTAATTAATAATCTCCCAATTAATTAAATCGGTGGACTTCATAATGGGCACACCGGGGTTCATATGCATGGTGGTGCTGCTCATGTAATAAGTATCCCCCACCCGCACCACCGACATATCCGGCACATCCGCCCAAATATTGGGGTTGCGCGCTTCAACCAGCGGGAAACCGCTGCTGGATGAAGTGCTACTGGTTGAGGAGCTGCTCGACGATGAACTGGAGGAAGAACTGCTCGACGAGGAATTGCTTGATGAAGAACTGGAGGATGAACTGCTTGATGAACTACTGGATGAAGAGCTGCTTGACCCGGTTTTGCCACTTGAGCTGCTGGAGGATGAACTACTGGAGCTGGCATTATTGGTTTCTGCAGTGCAAGCGGCGAGGCTGAGTAGGCTTAAAAGACATAAGGGGGCAAGATAATCACTGATTGTACACTTCATAAAAAAGCTCTTTGCGATGTGATTTATTAATGGATTGGTGTGGGAGTGACTAGCCCTGCCTGCTATTAACCCGGCATAAAAATCCGCCGAGCGAATAAAAATGAGTTCTACAGACGGTCTTTATATTCCTTAAGACGTTTTTATTTTTAAAATAATGGGTGTTGCACTGGGTTAATTGATCATGCTGCTTTAGGCAATTATTAACCCGGCGGCTAAATAGACTGTCCTGATCTATTTAGCCGTCGCTGCCCTAAAACTGGCGAAAATGCGTGGATTTCCTTGTTTTAGGGCAGCTCA
>DAOQGS010000398.1:0-3874 GCA_035338675.1 Cellvibrionaceae bacterium | reverse complement strand
GCGTAACGCGTAACCTGGATTGGTTTTTAACCTTGGGCAGATCGGAAAAACGCGTAACCCGGAATAATTTTCGGACTTGCGTAGGTCGGAAAAGCCGGAGGCGCCTTCCGACATCTATCCGCGAGCACATTGCACGGTTTAACATCGCGGTCTCGAATGCATAATCACGTCGGAAGGCGCTGCGCTTTTCCGACCTACACACGGAACTAATTTAACACTCATGGTGGATTATGACGTAGATTAAACATTATAAATGCTTAAGCGACTTGCAAAAAATTGTCGCCGAAATACGGCAACTACGGGCCCGGCCGATTATTCGCGGCAAATATCCCACTCTATACGAACCAAGAAATGAGGGCGCATACCGGACTATAATGGGTATTCGTATATGCGATTATCAATTTAACTTCGATAAAACCTGGATACTGCCCAACCCCCAAATGGGGCTATCGTTTTCCAGCACTTGGGATAACTTACAATTTGTGTACGGCATGCAAACCAAGAAGGCCAAAAATAAGCCTATTGACGTCTATTGGATTTTGTCAGCAGCAGACATTCCACCGGGGCTTGAGTTTGTTGAAGATATGAGCCAGCCAGGCAAGGGGCATTATTTTCTGGCCGTTACTGTAAAAGAAGGCATGAGCGTCGAGACACTCGCAGGCTGCCTTGAACGCGTTGCCTACCGCATGAGCGTTATTAAAAATGGAGGTTCATTACTGTGATTAAATTTGAACGCTACCGCCATATTCACGATTTATTTGTGCACTATGCCAATCAAGAGAATCGCTCTGACATTTTGGATCTTTTAAATAACGGCATCGCAAGCCTTCATGATGCCGAGAACCTTTGTCGTTTCACCTGGAAAATAGCGGAGCTGGTAAATACTGATGAGGAAAACAAAACTCTAGTGTTAGGCAGTACAGACAATACTGACATGCTCGCTGATTTAAGCTACGAGATATCGAAACTCATGCGCACAACCGGGTATGAAGCTATTTGGCAACGAATATCTAACGAAGAGATGGGTGAGCCGGATTGACTTTTAACGCGAAACCCGAAATCATTTTTGGACTTGCGTAGGTCGGAAAAGCCGCAGGCGCCTTCCGACATCTATCCGCGAGCACATACACGGTTTAACATCGCGGTCTCGAATGCATATTCACGTCGGAAGGCGCTTCGCTTTTCCGACCTACCTAATACACAAATTGGCAAGGATTTTACCAGGGGGACTTATGCGTTATCGCAGGAATAATGTACCGGGTGGCACGTATTTTTTTACTGTGAATTTATTGCAACGGGATAAGCGATTATTGGTGGATCATATTGAGGGGTTGCGGCAGGCCATCGCGCAAGTTAAAAGGCGCCGCCCGTTTATTATCGATGCCTGGGTGGTATTGCCAGATCATATGCACGCGGTGTGGACATTGCCTGCCGGGGACGTTGATTATTCTGGCCGCTGGAGGGAAATTAAAAAGGCTTTTTGCAAACAACTGCTGCCTATTGAGACTCTATCGTCCATACGCAAAGCCAAAGGCGAGCGCGGCATTTGGCAGCGCAGGTTCTGGGAGCACACAATTAAAAATGACGCGGATTATCGCCACCATATCCATTACACTTATTACAATCCGGTAAAACACGGCCTAGTAACCCAGGTTAAACATTGGCCCTATTCTTCGTTTCATCGCGATGTGCGCCTGGGGCTTTTTGATATTAACTGGTGCGGAAAACCAATTGATGTCGTCGGCGTAGATTGACTTAAAACATGCAACCCGAAATCATTTATGCGGGTCGGAAGGCGATTCGCTTTTCCAACCAACCTACTGCTGACACTTAGAAAAATTGGAGTTACTTTATGGCACGACCATTATTTAGCAAATCCTGGAACCTTTTTCTAGAGGTAAATGCAGACGTAAAATCAGTGGGCGACAAAATTGGAGGGAAAGTAAAATTTAATATCGATAATGGCATTTTCACCAATGCATGCCCAATCCGCATGAGTTACGTTTTAAATTATTCAGGCACATCAATCCCCAAGCCAGGGGGAAAATATAATGTCGTAAGCGGAGGGGATGCGAAATGGTATATGTACAGAGTGGCCGAAATGATGACTTTTCTATCGGCCACCTTCGGCGCCCCAAATTTTACAGCTAAAAAGCCCAAAATAGCTGATTTCGCAAACAAACGAGGCATATTACTCATACGCGGATCTGGGTGGAGCGACGCCGCTGGGCACGTAACCTTATTTGATGGCAAATCGTGTTCAGACGCATGCCATCTTACAGGAGATCCGCTCAATGGCGCGTTTACCCCAGATGAGGCATCCATATGGCTACTAAAATAAAAGCGGTATTGTACATTTTTGTTGCGGCTGGATTTTTGGCAACTCTATCTTGCTCCCATATAAAAACCTCAGCCGACTCCAAAATAAACAAAAATAAAAAGGCTCTTAAGAACTGGACATTAAGCTATTGTCTTGCCAGCGCCCTCGAACCAGGCCCAGCTAAGCAAGATGCTTTAAACACAGCAGGTGCCTATTTAGAAGCGGGCAATCAACCCATAGAGGCATACGAGGCGGCAACCTTGCTTATAAATAATTATTTGGCAAAAAACTACACAGGTATTCGGCCAGGTAGTTTTAATACCAAAAAATGTATTGACCTATATGAGAGTTCCGAACTTGATAGCCTTACCAGGAAATACAGCAATTAATTACATTCATTGTACAAGCCGCACAATCCGTAACCGCGCAACCCGGAATCATTTTGGGCTTACGTAGGTCGCAAAGCCGCAGGCGCCTTCCGACATCTAGCCGCGAGTACATTGCAGGGTTTAACTTCGCAGCTTCTCGGAATTATTCACGTCGGAAGGCGCTACGCTTTTCCGACCTACTTTATACACGAACGGGCGGCTGCTAATGGATTTTGCAAGGAGGGATACAAAGCCACCAAGCACCCCACCATTTTTGGAGTTAGCCTCATGGCCAAAGCAGTTGATAAGCGTTACTTTATATATCCCGTCCACGGCAAAGCCTGCAGCGCTACATCCGGCACGGCAATGAGTGTGATATTAGGGCCGGAAGCAATAAAAAGCACAAACTACGGTTCTGGCACAGACTCCACCAGCATTAGCTCATACATGAAACCGTTAAATACCAAAGACTATACAATAATAGGCACCGGCCCAAAGGGCCTTTGGGTAGCGGGGCACTTGCTTAACGATAACTTGGGCGGCTCAGGGACTGATGCAGAAAACCTTACACCACTAACCCAGACGGCTAACAAACAGCATTCCGGATATGAAGGGAAGATAAAAGCAGGCTTAGATGCCTCTCGCCAACTTATGGAAGGTTATGCAAGCATTCCATTTATCGTAGGGATTAAATATGAAGTTGCGGTCTCAAGCGCCACATTCGGAACATTTGCCCCCTACGATAAAGCGCCTTCACACTTATCCATTAAAACCACATTAGTTAAAGCGGATAAAAAAACCTTCGACATTGATGTGTTAGGTGTAAATGATTGGACGGGCATTCCAGCGAGCATTGCCAACTATCTTAAAGCGGCTGTATTTGCGACCGACATTCACAACGACGACAGCCACTTATTAAACTGCGCCAATCCCAATTGCATGCATTAACAAGGGATAGATTGGCACACACGAATAGTGTGCCGCGTTCCTGCCTCAATCAAAATAGCGGCGCAAAACTTAGTTGCCGTATAAATTTTGGCTGCCCAATTATTTTGCGCACGGCTAGTGGCACTATTTAAGCTAAACAACACAACACTGGGCCACCCAAAAATTTAATAGCTTGAAACCTAAGGAACCTCTGAAAAATTAATCTTTCTTAAGAAAGCCCCCCAAAAAATCGTAGATT
>DAOQGS010000397.1:0-3882 GCA_035338675.1 Cellvibrionaceae bacterium | reverse complement strand
GATCGGCGGCGAGCAGATTAAAAACGGTATTTTCCAAATCAACACCATGGTGGAAAAACCGAAAAAAGAAGATGCCCCCAGCAACCTCGCTATTATCGGCCGCTATATTTTAACGCCGGATATTTTCGAAATTATCGAGCAGACCAAGCCTGGTAAAGGCGGTGAAATTCAGCTCACCGACGCGCTGTTAACCCAAGCGCAAAAAGGCTGTGTGATC
The DNA here is from genome assembly GCA_035338675.1 of Cellvibrionaceae bacterium. Classification (GTDB taxonomy): domain Bacteria; phylum Pseudomonadota; class Gammaproteobacteria; order Pseudomonadales; family Cellvibrionaceae; genus CAMCXE01. The sequence goes on along the minus strand of DAOQGS010000397.1, from coordinate 3,665 downwards.
GGTTATAAATTCAAAGGTAAGCGTTTTGACTGCGGCAGCGTGGACGGTTTTGTGGATGCCACCTCCTTCGTGTACAACAACATTTACAATGTGAAAAAAGGCTAATGAACATAACCTGCTTTAAAGCCTACGACATACGCGGCCGAGTTCCCGACGAGCTGAACGATGACGTGGCCTACCGAGTGGGCCGCGCCTTCGCTGAATATTTAAATGCTAAGCGCCTGGTGGTGGGCCACGATATTCGCCTCACCAGCCCGGCCCTCACCAATGCCTTGGTGCGCGGCATGACAGACGCCGGGGCGGATGTGATTCATATCGGCCAGTGCGGCACTGAGGAGGTCTACTTCGCTACCTTTGCACTGGAGGTAGACGGCGGCATTTGCGTGACGGCCAGCCACAACCCCATGGATTACAACGGCATGAAGCTGGTGCGGGAAGGTTCTAAACCCATATCCGGCGACACGGGATTATTGGACATTAAAGCCCTTGCCGAATCCGGCCAGTTTAAAGCCTCGGCGCGCAAGGGCCTGGTTGAGCAGCGGGACATGCGCGGCGCCTATGTGGAGCATCTGCTCACTTATGTGGATACCAAGGCCCTCAAACCTATTAAAGTGGTGGTGAATGCCGGCAACGGTGGCGCGGGTGCCGTTGTGGATGCACTACAACCTCATCTGCCCTTTGAATTTATCAAAATTCACCACGATCCCGATGGCAATTTCCCCCATGGTATTCCCAATCCGCTACTGCCGGAAAATCAGGGTGTAACGGCCGAAGCGGTGTTGCAACACGGCGCGGCGGTGGGTATTGCCTGGGATGGGGATTTTGACCGCTGCTTTTTCTTTGATGAAAAAGGCAATTTTGTTGAAGGCTATTATGTGGTGGGTCTATTGGCGGAGGCGTTTTTAGCCAAACACCCCGGCGCCAAAATAGTCCACGACCCGCGTTTAACCTGGAATACCGTGGATGTGGTAAACCAGGCGGGTGGCGTGCCCGTGCAAAGTAAAACCGGCCATGCGTTTATCAAAGAGCGCATGCGTTTGGAAGATGCGGTGTACGGCGGTGAAATGAGCGCCCACCATTATTTTAAAACCTTTGCCTATTGCGATAACGGCACCATCCCCTGGTTGTTGGTTTTAGAATTAATGCAGCAAAAAAATCTGCCCCTCTCGGCGCTGGTGGAAGAGCGCATTGCGCGATTCCCCTGTTCTGGCGAAATTAACCGCACCGTGCGCAACACGCGGGAAATGCTGGCTACAGTGGAAGCGCAGTTTGCTGCTGAAGCAGTGGCTATTGAGCATGTGGATGGACTTTCCATGGCATTTGCCGATTGGCGCTTTAATATGCGCAGCTCCAGCACGGAACCCTTGGCCCGTTTAAATGTGGAATCCCGTGGGGATGAAGCCTTGATGCGCGCCAAAACCCAACAATTATTGGCGCTGATGGATCAGTTTTAATCACCTAATAAAAATGGCCCTAAGGGCCATTTTTTTCGCCTGTAGAAATCCTGCGCTAAATTCCCTGCGCGTCGCTGGAGACCTGCGACAGCGAATCAATAATGCCGCTAATTTTATTATCAATCTCCAGGCCCGCCTCAAAATGGTTTAAGGATTCAGACACCGCCTTGGTCATAATTTCCAGCAACTTTTCCTCCTGCTGATCCGTCAGGCCCATATTAAAAAAGGAGGCCTCCACTTCTGTGACCATTTTTTCCATGATGTCGATGCTTTGTTTTTTGTGGGCCTCTTGGTTTTCACGGATAGCAATGAGGGCGTGTTCGGCATCTTTGATCACCCGGTTAATATTGCTGCTGAGCAATTGATTGAGTTTGGCCTGGCTGTTGAGGCTGATCACTTTGGCGACGATGCCCTCCAGCAGAATCATGAGGTGATCCTTAATACGAGCGGCTTTTTCCGCCGCCTCGGGCATATTTTTAATTAATAACACAACGCCTGGTTTGATCAGCAGCAGCCGGTTGCCAACGGTAATAATCGGTTCTGGGCTGTTTAGGATGCGTTTAATTAAATTCATTTCTAATTCGCTGGGGGCGCCCTCCGTTGCGCCAAACACTTCGCCATCATCCAAATAAATATGCGCGCAGGCGTTTAAACCAAATGTGGATAGGGCCGAGCAGATTTCCCGGCAGAGGTCATCGGCTGTTTTAATGGCAAAACTCGAACGCAGGAAATTAACAATGGTACCTAAATCGCCGGTATCGCTCATGGCGCTCATGGCCACGGCACCTGCATACTTGGCCGCCTCAGTCAATTTGTGTAAATCTTGCCTGCGGGCGATACAGGCGTTAATTTTTGACAATAAAATTAACGGCGCATAGGGTTTTACCAAATAGTCGCTGGCGCCAGCGCTAAAACCATTCAGCACCTCATCCGTGGAGTCATTACTGGATAAAAATATCACATCAATGCTGGCTGTCTCCGGCGAATCTTTAATAATTGAACAAGCGGTATAACCATCGGTGCCGGGCATGTTTACATCCAACAGCACTATATCGGGCAGGGTTTCTGAAATCATTTGCAGCGCAAGGTCTGCAGATGTGGCGGCGGTGATCTGAAAATCGCCTTTCAGTTCATTCATCAATAATCGAATATCCTCGGGGGAATCATCGACAATTAATATTTTGGTTTGACTACTCATAAGGGTTCTTGCTCAAAGCCATTTAATATTAGATCGTGTACGGCGCGCAGATTAAACTGGTAAAACAGCGTGCGCAGTTGGTTGGCTGCAGCGGCCCATGGGGTGTTTTGGCTCAATTGCAGCAATGCTGTCACCGCATCCTCTGCGCGGCCTAAATCACTGTTTAGGTGTGTTCCAATCTGTGCCAGGCACTGTTTAATAGCTGTGTAATCCACGTCAGTGGGCGATATGGGTTGCGCTGATTGTGCTGAATATAAGCCCCGCGCTGTAGTGATTAATTCCCCAATGGCGCTTTCTAACTCAATTAACTCATCATCGTTTGGCAGCTGGCCTTGTTTGCATTGCGTCTCAAGCCGTGCGGCCAGTGGCGACACGCGCACGGCGCTTAAATTGGCCGAGGTGCCTTTCAAGCGATGCAAGATACGGGTGGCGCCGTCCAAATCCAGGGTTTTAATGGCCTGCTGTAATTCGGGAATAATAAGTGCCGCTTTGTCGGCGAAGGAGATTAATACCTCCTCTAATAAGGTCCGGTTGCCGCGCAAACGCACTAAGGCGGCCGCTAAATCAATGCCGGGTAATTCATCAGTTGTAATCGCTTTAAGTGGTGCGCTGACAGGTGTAGTGGGTACCGGGCCCTGAGTGTTGGCGTGCAACCAAAACCCTAATTGTTTTATTAATTCGTCGGCATCAATGGGTTTACACAAATGCCCTTGCATACCTGCCGCCAAGCTTTTTTGTGTGTCTTCCGGGCTATTATTAGCGGTCATCGCCAGAATAATTGGGTTGGCATCAGCAACAAGAGCGCGAATGTGCGCGGTCGCCGCGTAGCCGTCCATCTCGGGCATTTGGATATCCATGAGTATAAGATCCGGCATGCGGGTGTTTATAAAATCTAAGGCGGCTTTAGCTGAGGATTTGCAGACCACATTTAAATTGCTGCCCTCCAGCAGCGCCTCAATTAAATGGCTCTTCGTAGAATTGTGTAAAACCCCCGCGCCAGATGGAAAAATGGC